>BNTV01000061.1 GCA_025996865.1 Bacteroidia bacterium | reverse complement strand
CGGCTATAAACGCGAAAGCGCTACGCGCTTTTTTAATCTCTCCCCTTTTTACTATAATATCTCTACCGTCATTGTGAGTGAAGCGAAGGAACTCGCAATGACGGATGCGACAATTTGAAATGCACCCAATTAGTTTCTTTGAAACAGCAATTCAGATTTGTTCCATAAGTTGAATTATTTATATAAAACCAACTCTGGGACGTTTGTTTTTTTGCTCAATAATCTCACTATTCATTTTTGCCCTTATTTCCTCGAATTTCTTCAACTCATTCAATGGCACAGAGGGCTTTGTTGTCCGAATCGTGTTTTCCAACTGAATCATGGTAATCCGACTTTTCTCTTTCAAGGCAATACGCGCCGTTTCATTCACTAAAAATTCAATATCTGCCGAAACGTAATTTTCGGTCAACAAGGCGAGTTTGTCATAATCCATACCGAAGTCCAAAGGTCTGTTTTTCAGATACATTTCAAACATTGTTTTTCTCGCTGCAAAATCGGGTGGCGGCAGATAAAATTTCTTATCCAATCGACCTGCACGAAGCATAGCGGGGTCAATCATGTCGGGATAATTCGTTGCGCCAATGATAAAAATGCCCTTTTCACCGGTTCTGTCCATCTGCGCTAACATTTCATTAACGGCGCTTTTGGACATTTCGTGTGCATCGCTGTCGCGATTCGGTAAAAGTTCGTTGATTTCATCAATAAAAATAATCGTGGGCGCATTTTTTTCGGCTTCTTCAAACATCTTTGCAATGTTTTCTTGCGTTGCATTGACGTAGCGACTTTTTAATGTGGAGGGCGTTGCCAGCACAAAATTAAAGCCTACTTCTTCGGCAAAATGTTTAGCAAAGAATGTTTTACCACAGCCCGGAGGACCATACAACAACATTCCGTTGGGAATGGTTACGCCATATTTTGCATATTCTTCGGGATTATGCAAGGCATCTATGACATCTAATTTGAGTTGCGCTTTCAATTCATTCATCCCTGCAATGGCATCAAAACCTTTGCCTTTAGCTTTTCGTATCTTGGGTTTACTGCTGGGCTGGTCATCTGATTTCACTCTTTGAACAGTATCTATATCAGGCACTTCTATTTCGCCGTTCAAAGCTTGGATAAATTCATTTGCCGATTGAAACCGTTCTTCGGGGTCGTTGTGTATAGCTTTTTTGACGATATTTAGAATAGAAGATTCATAATCAATGAATTTACTTTCTATATCTGGCAAAACAAGCGGTCGTTGCCGTTCTTCCAAAATAGCTTCTTCTATATTGATACGACTTGCCTGATACCTTGAAATATCTTTGAACCAAGGTGGTAAGCCAAACAATAATTGGTGCAGGACCGCACCCACCGAAAACAAATCGGATTGTGGGGAATACAGATTATTGAAACATTCCGAAGCGACATAATTCAAATTCAGCCCTTCCTTATTGTATGCTTTTGTCGATTGATGGAACGAACGAGCATAGCCAAAATCAATTATCTTTGCTTGAGGCACATCGCCCGACAAATCCAACATAATGTTTTGCGGGATAATTTCATTGTGAATGATAGGGTCTGGCAACGAGTGCAGATACTTCAATCCATTCAACACACCCAACATGATTTGCCGGATGTCGTAAAGGGTAGAAAAAGATTCACGTGCAATGTGTTCCGCCAATGTTTCTCCGGCAATAAAATCCAAAACCAAATAACCGTATTTCTTATCCTCAACGATGACTTCGCCGCTGTCTTTGTAAGAAACGATATTCGGATGCTTTATTGCTTTTAGAAATTCAATTTCCAATAAATTGTTATTCGCATCAAATGCAGAACGATGCAAGTGTGCAAAATTGAACAATTTAAGAAAATATAGTTTGCCGTCTGTTCCTTTTACTCGGTATGTTTCGGCATTTTTCCCATTCTTAATGAAAAGCAGAACGGTATATTTACCATCAATAAGCGTGTTTTTTGGAAGGTTCATGTTTTTGATATTTGAAATTTTTTCAATTCTACCAAATCCAAATATTGCTGGATGATTTTATCCAATGATGTTTTAGCCCGAATATCTTCGCCGAGAAACAAATCTATATCGTCGTGTTTTGTTGATAAATCAGACAAAATTGTTTCATCACTGACTTTCAGACAGTAGCGGATAGTCTTGAAAAATTTGATTTCCGAGTATTCAATCACATTGTCTGTCTTAATTACATGGACAGCAATGTTGATTAACGCCAATTCTTCCCGATCGGACAAGTCCATTGTTTTGAGTGTTTGCAAAAAGTCGACAATGAAATTCTTACCTTCCGCATTGATTTCGGACACAAAACGGCTGATTTCATCGGCAAAATCTGTATTCGCAAACTCAGGCATCGTTTGACACAAATCTTTAATTAACGACACTTCTTCGTCGGCAATCACGCCGTCGGAAGCCATACAGCAAAAGGCTGTTCTTAGCAATAGGTTTTCAAAAGCTGTTTCCATCTTATTCTTTTATATTTAATTCTATTCTTAATTATTATCACAGTCAAAAAAGGCACAGCAAAATACATTGCCGTATGAATTAATATCTCTAAAAATGAAAATTTCAGAGCACTAAAATATTTTTTGTCTGCATCATTGTAGAAACCGTCAAACATGCCTGCTTCCAAAAATATATATCCTCTTTTATTGACATCGCAATCTTCCCAATCTTCGCAGTTATTTTCAATCGAATTAATAGTTTGTTTTACAATGTTTTTTTGTACAATAATTTTGGAATATTCTTCATTTACAGAACCAGCTCTTGTTTCAACTTCGTATGTTTTGTAAACGCCATAATAGTTATTTATCAGAGGATTACCTTTTATTAACCAAAGTGATATTACTAATAAAACAAACAATGCAGAGGCATTTTTCTCTTTTTTCTTTTCGATTATAAAAAATATCTCATTAAAGTACCCCCATGATAAAAAAACAATTTTTATGTATTGACTTAATACTAATTGGGGATTTTTCTCACCTCCAATATATTCAATGAGAGTCAATTCTTTTTCGTGTTCATAAATTTTGCGTCCATATTCATTTTTTTCTACTTCCACATAATAACCAGTATACTCATTAATATTCAAAAATAGGAAGAATGAACATAGCACTAAAATTCCTATTGCAACCACAACAAACATTAAAATATATGCAAGAATAGAACTTGAAAATCTACTGTCATTCATATTACCAAAAATCAATAGCTGCGATTTTATTGCAAAAGCCCAACGAAAGAAAAAAGTAACTATGAATACTCCAACAAACCTTGAAAAAATATATCGTGTCATATCATTCACTTTTTTTGCTGTTTGAAAAATAATGAAATTGGGATTACCAAAATTAAGTGAGTTAAAGCTATATAAGCATACAAATCATTTTCACCGAACATCTTTATCATTCAATAAATTAAAGTTTATACTAATGTATCCGTTGGTAATTCATCTCTCGGTATCAGTTGCACAATTTCCACCAAAACAGGACGAATGTTATTGTTTCCGTTCGCCACCATTTGCAAACCTTGATTAATTAGCTGTCTTGCCTTTGTTGCGTTTTTCCAATGAAAACTATTGAAATCGTTGTTGAAGTGCTGCAAAAATTTAATATCCATCGCATTGCCTGTAACAGCATTGCGTAAATTGAAATCCAACGAGCTTATTTCTGAAATCAACTCCTTGGCTGCGCCACGATTTTTTTCTTTTATGACATGTTCAACATTCTTTTTAATGTTCTGTAATTCAGCGTCTATTGAATTCATATTCAAATCACCGTCATCGCCACGCATTTTTATTTTTTGCACCAATTCCTCAAACTTAAAGTAAGCATCTTTCAATTCCTGCTCAATCTGTGGCCACTCTTGCTGTTTTTCCAATGTATCAAGTTTTAACAGTTCTTTTCGCAAGCCGTCGAGAATTTTCATTTTGCCATCGTCACTCCCTTTTTCATTATCAAGTTGTTGTTCAAGCGTTTCTAAACTTGCCAAAATATCTTTGGAATTGACATTTTTTGCCGTTCGTTTTGCATTTGCAATTTTCTTAGCCAACTCATTTGTTTTCGGCGTTTCTATTGCCTTAATCGAAATTTCGATTTCTTCTTCATGTCCCAGCACAGGAAAAAAGGCAATAAACTTCATCAATCCCGATTTATCTACCTTAATTGTAATATCCACATCGCTACCTTCCGGTAACAAAGTGGGCAGGTTTTCGCCTGTAATAATTACTTCATTAACAAGATTATTTAGTTCCGGATTGGACTTTTCGGCATTATAGTCGCCCTGATAAATAGGGATGCGAAGTTTGTCGCTTACCATTCCGGGGCGAATTGCATTGCGGGTTTTCAGTCCGTTTGAAACGCCGGTAGCGGGGTAGCGGTTGTTCTTTTCCAATCCTTTGACCGGCATTATTAAGTCTTTTTCTTCGTCTGCAAAATGTTTCACAATGCAGATATGATAGGGTAAAACCTGAATTCCATCAAGTCCGCCAATTCCCTGTAAAATATTGAATTGATTCGGCTCGCAGTCAATGCGGTTGCTCTGTCCGTCATACACGTTGATTGTGAATGAATTGGAGCGTCCTTCAATCAAAGCGACTTCCACAAGTGCAGCTTTTTCGCCAATTTTGGTTTTGTTACTGCTCCATGCACCATCGGAACGGAGTAATTCGGCAAAAAGTTCGGTGGGAATAGTGCCTTTTGATTTGTCTTTCAATACTTTGATATTGATTAATTCGGTCGGTTCTACCGAAGCGGCTTCGTATTTTACATCCAGTTGCAATTTTGTTTCATCGCGGGTTTCGTCTTGAATTTCGTCGGTTACATCAATCGTGGATGCGTATAATGCTGCGCCGCAGGCCACAACTGTCATCGGGTCAACGGACGTATCTACGTTTTCGGTAATCTGTTCGCGCAACATTCGGCGCAAAATAGGCGAATGTGTAGGCCCGCCAACCAAAATCAATTTATCCAGATTGCTGCCTTTCAGATTGTTTCGTTTCAGTAAATCTTTGGTAATGTCGATTGCTTTTTGGAAAATAGGTGCGAGCACTCGTTCTAAATCTGCTGAAGTAATATTTAAATCTATCTCTACTTCATTTCCTTCTTTATCTTCAAATGTTTCATCCAAGTTATACAAAATACTATGTTTGGGACTGAAGGACAATTGTATTTTTGTGTCTTCCGCATACATACGTTTCATGGCTTCCCTCAATATTTCTTTTTTATTGTCGTCAGCAAGGATGCCATCAACAGCATAATTTTCCTGTAAATAAGGAATTATCAATTCATCAACAATAGCTAAATCCAAGTTTTTACCACCAAGCCAATTATCACCTTCTGTATCTTTTACCGACAAAATTCCTTCTTCCGACTTTACCAACGCGACATCGAAAGTGCCACCGCCAAAGTCGAATACCAACCAAAAACCGTCTTTCGACTTACTGCCCAAACCATAAGCCGTAGCTGCTGCAACCGGCTCCTGCAAAAGTTGTACCTGCTTGAAACCCGCCAACTTTGCCGCCCGCATTGTCGCCTCACATTGCTGATTTTGAAACTTTGCGGGAATCGTAATCACTACGGATGAGATATTTTCGTCTTGAATCAGTAATTTCAGTTTTTTCAATACTTCCGCCGACAACTCGAAAGATTTGAACTCACGCTCCATATATGCACTTTCGTAGGTATGTGTTGTTCCCATTGTGCGCTTAAACTCAACAAATGTGTTACTCTTACTTTTAGTAAAAGTCTTTAATGCGTAAGCGCTTTCTTTTTTTAGCACATTCATTGCTGCATCACCTACTAATATGTCTTGTTTCTTGTTGAAACTCACGCACGACGGCACAGTATCTTTTAACGTGTCCGATTTCTTTATCACAGGAACTCCGTTTTCCATTCTTGCAATGGCGGAATTGGTTGTTCCCAAGTCAATTCCGTAATCAATTTTATTTCGCATATTGCTTTATATTAAAAAATTATTACTTATCTTTGCCACATAAAATTATTTGAATATGGAAGTTTTAGATTATATCGAACCTGAAATTCAGACGAAGGATGCTGAAAATTATAGAAATAATCAATCTCGCTTTGAAGAACTTTTGAGCAATTCAATGTCAAGTGAAGAATTTGAAAGGCGGGCAATACAACACATAATAAAATTATATGAGGAACACGATAAACGATAAACCGATTGTTCGTTACACCGACGAAGTCCTTGACTATTTTAACCAACTTTCCGAAACTCTGTATTATCAAAATTATTTTGGTTTGATGGATTCTGCTATACGGTATGTTTCCGATATGCTGGCTTACATCGAAAAAAACATTGCTCACTTGCCCAAACATCCTGCGCCTGAATATTTTTCCAAATATGAAAAATACATGCAATATATTTGCTAATTTATTCATTATCCTATACTCACTTCTATTTGCGCTGCTTGTATCATCACATCTTTGTAATTCACTTGCGGTTTTACGATTTTTGTTATCAGCTCTACGCCTTTCTCTAGATTTTCGTCTTGAATGGTGTTTGTGATAATTGCTTTCATGCCCTCATTGTACGGTTTCCTCAATAATTCAGGAATCTCGTAACCGTTGGCAGCAAGGTTGTCTTTCAGTTTGCCGATAGAGCGGTTTAACTGTTTCAAACCTTTCGTGTTTGCGTCCATTAACGAAATGTTACGTTCAATCAGGGTAATTTCGTCAGATAATTTTAGGGCAAGGGAATGGTCTATCTCGCTGGGTTGTGCGCCGTTGGGTAGGGGCGTTGCGCGCAACGCCCCTACAAGGGATTGCAACGCCTCTGCATTTTTCGCAAATTCTACCACCAATTTTTCATCAATTGACGATTTCGTTTTTTCCAATTGCTTGATAATATCTGCGCTGTTGGATTTTTGCCTGCGGTACAACCAAAAGAACAATGTAATAGACAGCAACAGCAGTACAATGCCACCAATACCGGCAAACAACGATTTTTTGCCTACCGATTCGGTAACACCCGCAATTTTCGTTTGGGCGTTTTGTTCGGTTGCGGCGATTTTGACACCTAAACTATCGCTAATTGTCTGAATGTTTGCCTTGTTGGTTTCCAGTTCGGCATTTACGTTTTCGGAAAATATTTGCAACTGCTTTTTCTGGCTTGCCAATTCGTCGTCCAAACGTTTGTCGGCTGATTTCAATGCTTTGATTTCTTGCTGCAACAGGATAATCGTGCTGTCGGGAAAGTTTTGCGCCGATGCGCCTGTTGTGAGGAACAGGCAGAGAGTGATGATTTGTAAGTGTTTCATATTAATTTATGTTCAATAATTATTGGTAATATTATTTTATGAATTAAATATTGCTATTAATGCTAATGCTACAATGACAGCAATTACTATCGATACCGCCAAACAGCCCACGGCTTCATCCGACCAACTTTCTTTTTTCGGGGTGTAAATTGATGCTAGTGGAGTCTGGAGTGTTTGTGTAGTTTGGAATGTTCGTGTAGTCATTGACCTTGTATTACTACCCCACCAATCCAAATAACTTACTTTTGATTTTTGAGAACGACTCAATTTTTCAAATACAAAATCTACTAACCTCTTATATTCATCTATTTTTGCAGCATTTGCAGCATTCCTTATTTTATCAACATTTTTCGACGTTATTACTTTTTGAATCAATTCAACAACTTTATTCCAATCTATAGAATTTTCTATTGACTCATTGACTTTGTTCCAATTTATTGACTGATTCCAATCCAAGGTTAATTCTTGTATTTTGACTCGTGCTGTAATTTTAGTTTTGTTAGTTTCATACGCATCTTTTACAGATTGTAATGCTGCTATCGCCTGTAAAATTTCTCTATCCTTCATATTCTCCAGTGTTTGCAGATTTTCCTTTATTCTGCCTTTTACCACTTGCCCCACCGCAACGTTTTGTGCCAATTTCGCCAAAGTTGTTGCTTTTGCTTGGTAGTCGTTGTCAAGTTGTTTATCCTGACTGTCATTGAAAAAGTCAATAGAACACTGTAGTAATTCATTTGCCACCTTATCGGCAATATTGGAATACGAAAAATCTTTCGCCCCAAAAATTTCTTTCAATTGCGCAAAATCGTTTTTGATATTTTTAAAGAGATTTTCGCCTGCTGTTGCGGCTTTTTGTTTATTGGCGGTGCGAGCTTTACGGGCGATTTCTATTTGGGCGGTAATGTTCGTTGTAAATTTTTGAGAAATGAATTTCAGAAAATCGGTTTTTGCAGCAAAATCATAATTTTTGATATGCTTGACAAAATTTAATAGTTCATGGTGAACTTTTTCACTTTCAATTTCTTCTGTAATTTCATTCAAAAACAGGAGTTGCAAATCCTTTTTTGTCGTTTTGTAGGTAGTGTCGGTAGCGGCATTGACAAGTTTGAGGTAATAAGCGCTTTCCAAAAACAGCAAATTTGCGGCAACGGCAGTGTTTCGATTACCATTTTTCCGCAACGTTTCCACCACAAAATAGTTGTGAAAAGCCGAAAAATTTCCTCCGGAAACCGCTTTCCAAATACGTTTTCCGTCCTCTGTGGTTTGGATAATCCGTTTGTTCCAAATCTGGTAAGCGGTTTCCGCATCGCCTTCTTTTAATGCATCAAAAGCCGGCTCGTCGGTAATCTCATTTCCATTCCAAAACCAAAAGAGGGCAGAGAGCATTTTGTCTTCGTCTAAATTCAGTTTTGCGGTTGCGGCATCAATATCTTCGGCAGTACGTCGAAATCTATCTAAAGTAGCAAAACTATAATCGGAAGGTGGTTCTGCGCCTGCGGCAATATACTTCTTCAGATTATTAGTCTGCCGCGTTATTTCCCTTGCGCTTGCCCCCGCGAGCAGTCCAAGGGTGCGATACGGATTGTTTAGTATTAATTCTCTTGCCATATTTAAAAGTTTATGCCTCAAACTCTTAAACTTAGGCAAACAAAAAAGCGCGAAACTGCTCGTTGTTGCTTATTCTTGAAAATCTGGCTCTACCAAAACCATTGTAAGTAAATAAGCACGAACAGTCCACGCCGATAGACGTGAACCTTCGCAACCTTATTCTCACTTACGATTTGAAATTGGTAGATTTCGATTCTCAAGAGAATAAGAGCTAAAAAGCTCATTTATTATGTCTTAATTTGTGCGTATTACTACGCTGTTATTTATATCATATTTTTTAATCTAAAAAATTCAAGTGCAAAAATACAAAATATTTTTTAATCCTGTTATTAATATATTCAAACTACAGCGATTCAGGGATTAAAAAACCATCATTCACATTCAAGCCACAGCTATCTTAATAGCAAAAGAGTTCAGCTTTCGTAAAATAACAAGCGTAAAAAATTAGTATGTATTACCATTGTGTAAGGAAAGTAAATCCTCGAAACGGTGTTTGAGGAGATGTTTGTACTTGGACAAATGCATTTGTTTTAGCTACCTATTCAACAGTAAACTTTTCACTACCTGAATCACCTCCGGTATCGCCGCTTCAACCTCCGGAGACAAATCCATCCCCACCTCGTTAATATCCGCCACAGAAACCACAACCAATTGAATTTCAGGAACTCTACCGGAAATCGTCATCGCTTCAATCATATCCCGTAAACCTATTTCATGGGCGCTCATCAATGGTGGAAAATCGGAAGCATAATGCGGACGGATTAGTCGTACCGTTCCGGGAAGATTTTGGTCTAACGTGGCGTCAATCATAATGATACGGTCATATTCCTCCAACCAGCTCAACAAATGAAGCCCTCCCGTACCTCCATCCATCAGGTCGATACCGGAGGGCAAATTTTCTTTTTCAAGAGCACGGACAACGTGTATCCCTACGCCCTCATCTTTCAACAAAAGATTTCCTACACCAAGGATAAGTGTTTTCATCCGAATCAAATAGCTTCTCCTTTCTTTTCTTTGGCGTCGTCTTCGGCAAGTACATCTTCCTCAATAAATTTCCATCCTCCTATAATAGAAGAAGTTACTCCTCTCCGTTCGATGTAATCGTGATAAAATACCAGATAGACATGCACCAAGGCAAACAGAATGAAAAACCACATCAGGATATGGTGAATATAACGCACCATCAAGTCGCCGCCAAACAAAGGGACAACCCATACAAACAGATGGGGTAGAAAGGATTTGCTCATTTGTGCATACAAACCGAAACCGGTAAGGCATTGCAACGCAAAAGCCCAAAACAAAGCGAAATAAATGAACGAAGCCATGGCATTATGCCCGATACTCTCGACCGGTTTTTTCTTAATCATCATAATGTCCACCTGCAAAACTTCAAAAAGTTCTTTCCATTGTGCTTTCCGGTATGGAATGAAATTCTTCCAACCGGCATACTTATTCCCTGCAAATCCCCAATAAATGCGAAAAGCAAAGTTAAACAGGAACGCAAACGCCGTTATGAAATGAATCATTCGCACCACGCCGAACCAGTAACTGAAATAAGCCTCATTTCCGCTCATGATAGCCAACGGATCTCCGATAAGAAATCCCGTAACACACAGAACGACAATGCAAAGAGCATTTATCCAGTGGAAAATTCGCACGGGTAATTCCCATACATATACTCCTACCAAATTTTTATCTCGTGTATTCATCGTTTCATGTATTAAAACGTTTCCATCTGATGCACATAATTCCCCTTTTCATCGTAAAGATGGACGGCGCAAGCCAGACAAGGGTCGAAAGAATGAATCGTCCGCAAAATTTCCAAAGGCAATTTCGGATCATGCACAGGCGTTCCGATCAGCGAAGCTTCGAAAGCGGAAAGATTTCCCTTTTCATCGCGCGGCGAACCGTTCCAAGTGGTCGGAACAACCATCTGGTAATTTTCCACTTTATGGTTTTTAATCTTGATGAAATGAGCCAAAGCGCCGCGTGGAGCCTCCGCCAATCCAAAACCTTTGGCTTCCCCCGGCCATTTCGATTCGTCCCAATTATCATGATTGACCATGCGCGTATCACTTTTCACATTTTCCACTAATTCATCGTAAAATTCCAAAGCCCAGTCGGCAATCAATTTTGTCTCCAAACCACGCGCCGCTGTTCTTCCAAGGGTAGAAAACAAAGCTTCGACAGGCAGATTCAATTTTGCCAGTGTACTGTCTATCAACGTTTTTTGAGGCTCTTTCCCTGCGGCATAAGCGACCAGAAAGCGAGACAAAGGCCCTACTTCCATCGCATATTCTTTCCATCGGGGCGTTTTAACCCAACTGTATTCTTTATCGGTATCCAAATGTGCATAAGGCGGTTTCGGACCCGTATATTTCAATTTGGTTTCTCCGTCGAAAGGATGCAAACCGGCTTGGTTCCCTTTTTCATATTCGTACCACGAATGGTAAATAAATTCCCTGATTTCATCGGAAGAGTTGGCGTCAACCGGATACACTTTACTCAAATCCCGGTTCAGGATAATGCCCCGCGGCATTTTGTAGTTTTCAACATCGTCGTAACCGTTGACCGGAAAATCACCGTAAGACAAATAATTGGTAACGCCGCCGCCGATTTTTCCCCATTCGTCTTTGTAAACTTCTGCAATCATCAACAAATCAGGAATATAAACTTCTTCGACAAATGTTTTCGCTTCTTCCAGAATTTTTTTCACGAAAGCCAGACGTTCGGCATTAATCGCATTGGCTTCGTCTAAATTGATACTGCACGGCATACCGCCTACCACATAATTCGGGTGCGGATTTTTTCCGCCGAAAATGGTATGTACTTTCACTACCTGCCTTTGCCATTCCAAAGCTTCCAAATAATGGGCAACCGCGACCAGATTTTGTTCGGGACTCAGCTTATAAGCCGGATGTCCCCAGTAACCATTGGCGAAAATGCCCAATTGTCCGCTTTCAACGAATTTTTTGATGCGGTTTTGAACGTTCCTGAAATATCCTTCCGAACTGTTCGGCCAATTGGATATTTTTTGTGCGGCAGCCGCAGCCGCAGCCGGATTGGCTTTCAATGCAGAAACGACGTCCACCCAATCCAAAGCATGCAAATGATAAAAATGCACAACATGATCGTGCATATACAGAACGGCTTCCATGATGTTGCGCACCAATTCCGCATTTTTCGGGATAGTGATGTTCAATGCGTTTTCCACGGCGCGAACAGAAGTCAGCGAGTGCATCGAAGTGCAGACGCCACAAATCCGTCCGACGAAAGCCCACACATCGCGCGGGTCACGGTTGCGGACAATCGTTTCAATGCCCCGAACCATTGTGCCGGAACTGAAAGCGTCCTTTATTTTTCCGTTTTCTATTTCGGCTTCTATTCTTAAATGCCCTTCAATCCTTGTGATAGGGTCAACAACTATTCTTTCTGACATAATGTTAATATTATTTATTGCTGCGTCATTCGACTTCGTTTTCAATTAAATCTTTCTTCCGTATATTGGTCGCCACAGCGTGCGCTGCAATACCAACGGCAGTAGCCGCCCCGAGCGCCAGACCGATTTGGTCGGCGGTAGCTTCGATTCCGAAAGCATTCAATGCCGGTTTGCGTTTATAGAAAGGACTGTTGTCCCAGAATCCTTCTTCGCTGCAACCCAAACAGGGGTGGCCGCTTTGAATCGGATAGCTTACACCTTCGTTCCATTTGATGATACCGCAAGCATTGTACGTACTGGGGCCGCGACAACCTATTTTGTAGAGGCAATAGCCTTTTTTCGCGTTTTCATCGTCAAAACTCTGCACAAATAATCCGGCGTCAAAATTCGCCCGTCGGTAACAAGTGTCGTGTACGCGGCGGGAATAAAACGCTTTGGGACGTCCGAGACTATCCAGTTGCGGAATCGTACCGAATGTAAGCAAATGAACAACCACTCCTGCCATCACCTCGGCAATCGGCGGACAACCTTGCACATTGATAATGGGTTTGTTTTTGATGATTTTCTTCGCCGGTTTGGCGCCGGTCGGATTGGGATGAGCGGCTTGCACGCAGCCTGAGACAGCGCAGTTTCCCCACGCAATCACAGCTTTAGCGTTTGCTGCGGCTTCTTCCGCAATTTGTTTGGCGCTTCTGCCGCCGATACAACAATACGCTTCATTTCCGGTCGGAATAGCGCCTTCAACCATCAGGATGTATTCTCCTTTGTATTTCTCCATGGTATCGTGCATACTTTTTTCAGCTTGTTCTCCGGATGCAGCCATCAACGTTTCATCATAATCCAATGAAATTTGATCAAAAAGTAATGTAGCTAAAATAGGATGTGAAGTCCGAACGAAAGATTCGCTGCAACAGGTACATTCCTGAAAGTGTAGCCAGATAACCGGCAAACGTGATTTTTTCTCCAACGCTTCTACCACTTGCGCAACTCCGGTGGATTCCAAACCCATCATTGCGGTCATAGCGGTACAAAATTTCAGAAAGTCGCGACGTGAAACGCCTTTTTTAAGACATTCTTCATAAACAGATAGTTTTTCCTTATTCATAATATGCCGACTTGTTTAAGAGTTTAATAAAAACCGGTCCAAATGTAATAAAATTATTTTAATATATACCAATTTTTGCACTTTTTCTTTGGAAAGCTTACTAACAAATCCTCGGCAACTGTTCCCCAGCCAACATGGAAATAATCCGATGGTTGTTGTACAAAGTTTTCAGCTTAACTTGCGCTTTTCCTTGCGAATTAACTTTTCCGATAATTTTTGCTTTCTCTCCTTCCGGAAATTGATGAAGTATCGAAAGTGCTTTTTCAGCCTGTTTTTCCGGCAAGATAACCAATACAACTCCTTCATTGGCAATATATAGAGGATCAAGTCCAAAAATTTCCGAAGCGGCGCGAACCGGTTCGGAAACCGGCAAAGCAGTTTCGTCTAAAATGATTTCTATATTTGCAGAAGCGGCAATCTCATTCAAAGTTGTTGCCACACCGCCTCTTGTTGGATCACGCAACACATGCACTTCCGGTACTTCTTCCAGCAACCGGTTGAGCAGATGATTCAGTGCAGCCGTATCACTTTCCATATTTGTTTCAAAACCAAGGCTTTCACGCGCCGAAAGAATCGCAATTCCATGCACGCCGATTTCCCCGCTGCAAATCACCACGTCGCCGGGCACCGCTTTCGCCGGCGCAATATCGACACCTTCCGGCACAATGCCGATACCGCTCGTGTTAATGAAAATCTTGTCACATTTGCCTCGTTCCACGACTTTGGTATCGCCGGCTACAATTTGGACATTCGCTTTTTGAGCAGCCGCCTGCATGGAAAGTACAATTTGCTGTAAATCAGCCAAAGGTAATCCTTCTTCGAGGATAAATCCTACCGTCAGATATTTGGGTTTTGCGCCACAACAAGCTAAATCATTGACAGTTCCGTTGATTGCCAAATCGCCGATATTTCCGCCCGGAAAAAAAACCGGATCAACCACAAATGTATCGGTCGAATAGGCGATTTTTCCCGATTCCACCGGAAAAACACAGCCGTCATGGTCTTGTTCCAACAACGGATTTCTAAATGCCGGATAAAAAATATCACGAATTAATTGATGGGACAAACGGCCACCGCTGCCATGGCCTAAGAGGACGCAGTCGGAATTGTTAATCGGGATGGGACAATTCAAGGGATTCATTTGTATTTTTTATGTTACAAAAATATCAAATAATATTTGATTCTGCAATGGCAAAGTCTTTGAAAAATTCAACTGATTGTTTAATTCGCAGCAAAGTATCTTTATCTACTTTCTTATACTTGTTTTCTTCCAGTTTTTTGTAAAAACTGACAGCATCTTTTCCCCTTATGACGGGTGTTGATTTTATATCTCTTGCCATAGTTATGAATTTTATAGTGATTTTTATAGTGCAAATGTATTGACAAATTCGCAAATTAAAAAATTAATGATATTTTGGCTAAATTTAATTGTTCTAATCATGTCGATGAAGACTTCCCTGCAACGGGATTTGGATAAATTTTTCAAGTCGGTCAAACAAGCGGATTTTAATATCCGGGCGTCGCAAGGGGAAACCACTGCCGTAACCGCCCATGTCCCGATAACCAAGAAGGCGGGAGCAACCCGCGACGAATTGAAAGAGGCAATCATCCAGACAACCACCGTCTGCGGTATAAAAGGAATTGCGAGCTGTTTAATCCCGGCATTGGAGGCGTATGACAATGCCGAATAGCGGCGCCGGTTTGTAAAAGAGCAGGAATCCTGCTCTTTTTTTCTTTTCAGGTAAAATATTTTTCCGCTTCATTTGTCTTCATTCGTAGGGAGCCATCCCTGAAAGAAAAATAATTGGAAGTAATATTTTAATACTCAAAGAAGATGAATCAAACAGTCATCACGGTTCAAAACTTGACCAAGCGTTATAAGAACGCAAACAAAAATGCGGTGGACAACATCAACTTCACGGTAAATGAAGGAGAGTTCTTCGCTTTCCTCGGTCCAAATGGCGCAGGGAAAACCACCACCATCTCCATCCTGACAACCACGCTCGGCAAAACAAGCGGGGAAATCAAAATTGCAGGCTTCGATATAGAAAGTGAAGCAAAGAAAGCACGCGAAAAGGTAGGTATTATCTTTCAGCAGCCAAGTTTGGACTTGCAACTTTCGGCAGAAGAGAATATCCGTTTCCACGCTTGCCTGTATGGAATGTTCACTTACCGGCCTACATTCCGGATGATGCCTGCCGCCTATAAAAACCGTGTCATGGAGCTGGCGGAAATTGTGGGACTAAAGGATGCGGTATTCAAACCCATCAAAAAGATGTCCGGCGGGATGCAGCGTAAATTTGAAATCGTCCGCAGTTTGATGCACACGCCGTCCATCCTTTTCCTTGATGAACCTACGGCGGGCTTGGACGCTTTGAGCCGTAGAACCCTCTGGGATTATATAAACAATATGCGGCGCGAGAATGGCACAACCGTCTTTTTGACTACCCACTACATAGATGAATGTGAGCATGTCGATAAAGTCTGTATCATTAATAAAGGCAAGATTGCCATCAATGGTTCGCCGGACGAAATGAAGCAGAGCTTGCTCAAACAAGAACTGGTTTTGGATGCAGGGGACAGGAGGCAACTTCTCCGCGAGCTTTCGGAAATGGGAATGTCCCACAAGGTGGAAGAACATATCATCGTTCCCTATCAAGACATGACGGCGCAGGAAATAATCGCGCGGCTTAAAACCAAATTGTCCGTGCTGAAAATCCAGGAGCCGACGCTCGAAGACGCATACATTGAATATATTAAAAAAACAGGGGGGAAAGCAGCATGAACGCAATCGCAATACAAAGCAAAAAACCGCGGCTTTCGCGTGAATTAAACGCCGTTGTAACGATAGCGGCCCGGGATATTTTGCTCGCCGTCAAATCTCCGGCCGGTTTGATTATGAGTTTCGTGATGCCGATAGTGATGATGGGAATGTTGGGCGGCAGCTTGGCGCAGAATATGACAGCGGGCCTCAACTTCAACTTCGGGCAGTTTATGCTGGTCGGCATGTTGATTAACATGTTGTTCATGTTCACGATGCAAGGGCTGACATCCTTGGTTGAAGACAGGCAAACGGACTTCACGCAGGAGATGCTGATTTCGCCCGTCTCCCGCTATTCCATTGTCATCGGCAAGATATTCGGTTCCTCGTTTGGCGGAATACTTGGCATGGTTGGCACGCTAATCATCGGGCTTGTCATGGGAATCACGCTCTCGCCGTGGCAGCTTTTGCTAATCCTGGCGCTTTCGCCCTTGATGTGCCTTTCCGCCGGTGCTTTCGCCATGCTGATTATCGGGCTTATCAAGAGTATTAAGACCGCCAATATGGTTGTCATGGTGTTTGCGATGTCGCAGATGTTCCTTTCGGGCGCAATCATTCCAATCACCCATTCGCACGGCATTTTGCTGGTATTAAACCGCCTTATGCCGATGACCTATTGCCTCGACCTTACCCGTGCCGTCGTATATGCGGGAACGCCTGAGTATGCAAACGTAGTGCTGTTCAATCCTGTGATAAATTGTATGGCCATTGTAGGGCTGACAATTCTTTTCCTGATTGTCGGAACGCTTGGGTTTGTACGGTCGGAGAAAGACCGGTAATCCGTAATTGAATAAAGAGAAGTATCACCATATAAAAATGAAGAGAAGATGAAATTGCACTTTTTAAAACATGTATTATTAGGCTTGGCGAAGGCAACAATATGAAAAAGCCCTTCAGGCTTTTGATGATGTCGTACAAAAGACCCGTGAGGTTATCAGACCGGGCAGGCATGTAGAGCGAAAAATGAAACAAAAAAAGAGGTTCTCCATGAATTACAAAAAATTATAGAATCACGGAGGCTTACGCACCCCGCCTGCAAAGATTTCCGCCTGATGGGCGTTTAGAGTGAACAACCATATTCCTTAATTAAACGACATTAAATTATTTAGCAACTCAAAAAATGATTTAGCCGACATTTTAATTCGTTTTTTCAAATCTTTTAGGTGATTTTTTTCTCCGGCCTATTTAGTTGTAAGGCAATTTTTCAGTCAATACCTTCACCCCCCCACCCCATAATACGCCGCACAAACCCCTTCCGCCGAAACCATCGGCGCTCCCAAAGGATGCTCGGGATTACAAACCGTACCAAAATAAGGGCAATCACTGACTTGACTGTTTCCTTTCATTATCTCGCCCGCAATACAACGGTTTTCATCATTTTTTCCGGTGGAAACGGCGATTTTTACGTATTCTGAGAATTTTTTAACGGCATCGAACTGTGCATATTTTTCCTGTAATGCAAAACCGCTCAGCGAAATTTGCCCGATACCTCGCCATTCCTTATCGACAGGTTCCAACATTTCTTCCATTAATTTTCGAGCAGCGGGATTTCCTTTTTCGGAAACCACTCTTTTATACGCATTTTCGAGACGGGCAATCCCTTGTTCCAACTGCAAAATACATTTATAGATACCAAACAATAAATCAGCCGGCTCAAAACCGGTAACAATCATCGGTCGTTTGTATTTGACAGCTAACTGCTTATAGGCTTCATTTCCGGTAATGGCGCAAACATGTCCCGCCGTCAAAAAGCCATTGACGTGACTATCCGGTTGGTTTAAAATCATTTCGATTGCGGGCGGAACGGCGAAAAGCGAACACAACAAAGAAAAATTTTCCAACTTTCTTCTTTCTGCCTCTTTCAAAGCCGTCAAATATACAGGAGCCGTTGTTTCAAACCCGATGGCAAAAAATACAATTTCTTTTTCAGGATGATCACCTGCCAATTTCACCGCATCCAACGGAGAATATAACATTCGAACATCAGCGCCTTTTGCTTTCAACTGCAATAAATCGGTTTTGCTTCCCGGAACACGCATCATATCGCCGAAAGAGGTAAAAATCATATTTGGAAGCGCAGCGATTTCTAATGCCATATCAATTGTACCTTCCGGCGTCACACAAACCGGACAGCCCGGCCCATGCAACAAACGAATTGCCGGTGGAAGCATTTCCTCTATCCGGTAACGGGCAATCGTATGCGTTTGTCCTCCGCAAATTTCCATAATTTGCCAAGAATGAACCGCCTCCTTTTCAATCGCTCGCACAAGCGCTTGAATATGGTCATTATTCCGATAATCATCTATGTAGTGCATAATCAATTATCAATTGAGCGGGCAATCGTATCGAAATCGTTTAACGTTTGTTCCGCTTCCCGTTCATCAAGTTGAGAAATAGCCATCCCTGCATGAGCAAGGACATAATCGCCTATGCCAACGTCAAGCCATTGTATGCAAATCGGTTTCACGATACCGCCGAAATCGACCTTCGCCATTTTCAGTTCGGGAATTGTTTCGTCTATACTTATTATTCTTCCGGGGATTGCTAAACACATATATTCAATCAATTATAAATTATACGCCAAAAGTAGCAAATAAATTTTTATTATTGGATATTTTTGGATTCTATTTCGAAAAAACTTATTTTTACAAAAATTTTCAGATAAAAGAAAATACAAATGCTATATAAAATAACCATTCAAGGCTTGGTGCAAGGCGTCGGTTTCCGCCCCTTCATCTATCTTTTAGCCGATGAAATGGGAATAAAAGGAACTGTCGCTAATCAAAACAACGGCGTAATCATTTTCACGAATGCTTCCAAAAAAGAGTGTGAAATCTTTATCCGCCGAATCAAAAGCGAACATCCGCCGGTTGCTTCTATTCATTCCATTGACGTAGAAAAAATTCCTGATAGCCATGAAGTCTTCACGAATTTCTCGATTTCATCAAGCATTTCCGAATCGGAAGAAATCACCCAAGTAGCGCCCGACATTGCCGTTTGCGACGATTGCACGAGCGACCGGCAAACGCAGCTTCATCGCTTGCAATATCCCTTTATCAATTGTACCCATTGCGGCCCTCGCTTTTCCATCATCCGCGATTTGCCTTATGATCGTAATCAAACGACTATGAGTGATTTTGAGATGTGCCCCGGTTGCCGAAAAGAATATCAAGACATTGCGGATAGACGGTTTCATGCACAACCGATTGCATGTAATCATTGCGGGCCGGAGTATTATTTGGGGTGTACGGTATGGGGTGCACGGTACATGAAAGAAGGTTATAATAGCTATGAAGAGATATTGGAAGTGAGTTGTCGAGCGATTGATGAAGGGGGAGTAATTGCCGTAAAAGGAATCGGCGGATATCACTTAGTCTGCGATGCGAGCAATGAGCAAGCAGTGAAACGTTTACGAGAAATAAAAATCCGCGACACCAAACCTTTTGCCGTGATGTTTAAAGATATTTCGTCGATGCGGCCTTATGTGATTATGAATGAGAAAGAAAAGGCGTGTCTTACTTCTTGGCGAAGGCCGATTATGCTGTTGCCCCTAAATTGGCTTACGCCGAACGTTGTTTCCCTGAAGGGGACTTTGCCGCAGCACGATTGTAAAAATAGCCGCCCTGCTCCCCCTTTAGGGGGCGGATGGATAAACCCCGGCATGAAAACTTTAGGCTGTCTGATCCCTTACATGCCAATTCATTACGACTGGTTTGAAAAGTTGAAAACACCTGTTTTGGTGATGACCAGCGGAAACTTGAACGACCGTCCGATTATCATCACTCCCGAAGAAGCGGAGTCGGAATTAGGCGGCAAAGTCGATTTGATAGTCCATCATAACCGGCCGATTCACAATCGGGTGGACGATTCGGTTGTGCAAGTTTGCGGCGAGCAGGTTTGTCTGATTCGCCGTTCGCGAGGTTATGTTCCCGAACCGTTTTTTACCGATATTTCCACCGAAGGGATTTTGGCTTTCGGCGCCGAAAAAGTCAATACTTTCGCATTAGGGAAAGGCAATGTTATTATCCAAAGTCAATACATCGGAGATTTGAAAAACGAGGAAACTTTCGGTTTTTACACCGAATCCATGCAACGTTTTCAGCATTTGTTCCGTTTCACGCCCAAACGTTTGGTTTGCGACAAGCATCCCGATTATTTTTCTTCGCTTCATGCTGAAAAAACAGCGATGGAAACGGGTCTTCCGCTGTTGAAAGTGCAACATCACCATGCCCACGCCGTTGCCTGCATGTTGGAATACGGATTGCGCGAACCGGTAATTGCCGTCGTTTGGGACGGAACAGGATTGGGTGACGACGGAGCTGCCTGGGGCGGCGAATTTTTCCTGTGCGACCGCAAACAATACAAACGTTTGTCTCATCCGGAATACGTTTCCATGCCGGGAGGCGACAAAGCCGCATTGGAACCCTGGCGAATGGCCGTTGCCTATTTACATCATTATCAAATTCCGGTTCCCGATTCATTTATAAAAAGAATTGGACGGAAAAAAATGGAGCAAATCCAAACAATGATTGAGAAAAAAATCAATTCACCTTTAACTTCGAGTATTGGCCGTTTATTTGATGGATTTGCGTCTTTGATCGGAATCTGTGACAAAACAAGCCGTCAAGCCGAAGCTGCTGTTTTATTGGAACAGCAGGCTGACAAGACTTGCCGTCTTTTTTATCCGATGGATACGGCGAAAAATCCTATTTCATTTGAACTGCTTTTCAAAAATGCGTTGGAAGATTTGCATAAGAATACACCGATAGCGATAATTTCTGCTAAATTTCATAATACCTTGGCAAGTTTGATTGTAAGTAAAGTAAAACAATTTTCCGATGAAAACGGCATAAATCAGGTTGTCGTATCCGGAGGTTGTTTTCAGAACAAGTTTTTAGCCGAAGAAATTCAACGATTATTTTCGGAGACCGATATTTCTTTGTATCTTCCCGCCCGGATTCCTTGTAATGATAGCGGAATCGCAGTAGGACAATTAGTAATCGCAAGCGAATATGCATGAATTATCCATAGCACAAAGCATCGTGGACTTGGCCGAGGAACAAGCCCGGAATCACCAAGCCCAATGCATCGAAGAATTAGAATTGGAAATCGGTTCCTTGGCCGGGATTGAAATCTCCGCACTTGAATTTGCTCTTGAAAGCTGTGTGAAAGGAACGATGCTCGAAAATGCCCGCATCGTGCGACAAGATATTTCCGGCGAAGGAAGATGCGGGGATTGTGAAACTCCATTTTTTACCGATACCTTGCTTAATACTTGTCCGGCTTGCGGATCATATATGGTAAAAATAACCAGAGGGAAAGAATTGAGGATCAAATCAATTGTGGTAAAATAAAAAAACAGGCCGTCACACCGCGACGGAGGCTACCGTCAGTTTTTTTCCGGTCAATCGTTGGATGTCTTTCAGTAGCGGTTGCTCGTCCTGCGAACAGAAAGAAAGCGCCGTTCCGGCATTGCCGGCTCTGCCGGTGCGTCCGATACGGTGTACGTAGGTTTCGGGCACATCCGGCAAATCGTAATTGATGACCCATTCCAATTGATTCACGTCAATGCCTCTGGCGGCAATGTCGGTGGCAATCAAGACGCCGATTTTGTTAGATTTGAAATCAACAAGCGCCCGTTGACGGGCATTCTGCGATTTGTTACCATGTATAGCTTCGCTGCCGATACCCGCCTTGCAAAGGATGCGGGCGATTTTGTCAGCGCCATGTTTGGTGCGGGAGAATACCAGGGTTGACTGTGGACGTTGTTTCCGTAACAGCTGGATCAGCAAATTTTTCTTTTCCTGTTTCTCAACAAAAAATACCTGCTGTTTGATGGTCTCAACAACGGATGATGCGGGCGTCACTTCTACCCGTACCGGACGGTTCAAAATGGAAGCGGAAAGCGCGGCGATTGCATCCGGCATGGTGGCGGAAAAAAACAAGGTCTGCTTTTGTTTGGGCAGTTTGGGCAAAATGCGTTTGATGTCATGAATAAATCCCATGTCCAGCATCCGGTCGGCCTCATCCAGAACAAAATATTGAATTGCATCCAACCGGATAAATCCTTGCTTCATCAAATCAAGCAAACGGCCCGGAGTGGCGACCAGGATGTCCGTGCCCCGGCGCAGGGCGTCGGTTTGGGCAAGTTGCTTTACGCCGCCAAAAATAACCGTGTGCCGTATGCCTGTATATTTGGCATAGTCGTGGATACATTCGCTGATTTGGATTGCCAATTCTCGCGTGGGGGTAAGAATCAACGCCCGGATATTTTTCCCGTTGTTTTTGTCTTTCGCTTGCGATAAATGTTGAATGATTGGAATGGCAAAGGCAGCCGTTTTGCCGGTGCCTGTTTGCGCCAGTCCCAACAAATCCCGATGGGTCAGGGCGGGAGGGATGGCTTGTTCTTGTATTGGTGTGGGGATTTCGTACCCTTTTTCGTGTAGCGCCTTTAATATTGGCTCTATAATACTTAATTCTTTAAATGTCATTAATTGTTTTTATTAGTTTGAGGCCGAAAAATCTGTTTTCAGCTTCATAATTACTTCTTTTACGCTATTTATTTTTTCAGCTAAATAGGCGTTTAAGCCGGCAAAGACAAATCCTTTTCCCAGATTTCCTTTGGCTGCCTGATATAGCGCCTGACTGATGCAATAAGGCGCTTTGGAATAGTCGCAGGTTTTGATGCAGTGAAACGGACAGGCTTTTGGCCTTCTTGCTCCGGTCTCAACGTCCCGGATAAATGCGCCGTCGATGGCTCGTCCCGGCATACCTACCGGACTTTGGATGATGCGCATGTCCTGTTCTTTTGCTTTGATATAGGTGTTCTTGAACACAATGGAGGCGTCACATTCTTCGGTCGTAACGAAAATGCTTCCCATTTGTACGCCGGCTGCGCCCATATTCAGAAACCGGCGGATGTCCATTCCGGAATAGATGCCTCCGGCGGCAATAACCGGTATTTGTTTTTCGTCTTTATAAGAATCGGCTACTTTGATGACTTCCGGCACAATTTGTTCCAGCGCGAAATGGTCGTCGTTGATTTCTTCCCTTTTAAATCCCAGATGACCGCCGGCCTTAGGGCCTTCGACCACGATGGCGTCCGGGAGATAATTGTAGCGGCTTTTCCACTTGGTGCAAATCAATTGGGCGGCTCTGGACGAGGAGATAATTGGCGCCAGTTTGGTTTTACTTTCCGGGTTCAGATACGAAGGCAAATCCAACGGAAGCCCTGCGCCGGCAAAGATGATATCGACTTTTTCGGCAATACACGTGCGTACCATGTCCGAGAAGTTGGTTAGCGCCACCATGATGTTTACGCCGATTACTCCACTGGTTTTTTCCCGTGCCCGACGCAATTCTTCCTTTAATCCCCAAATGGAATTTCCCCAAAAATCGCCGGGCGTTTTGGGATGAATAAGTCCCAACCCGGCGCAGGATATGACGCCGATGCCGCCTTCGTTGGCTACCGCCGATGCCAGTCCGGAAAGGGAAACTCCGATTCCCATGCCGCCTTGTATAATCGGTAGCTTTATTTCAATATTACCGATAAAAAATGGTTTCATATTTATAAACGATTAAATGATAAAAACATATAACTGCGTATTGTTGAAAACAAGGGAGTTAAAAGAGTTCGATTTCGAAGATGGGAAAAACTCGATACGGATACCAAGAAGCTAACATAAAAGAGATAGAACATAAAACTCATTATATTTACAAGGGACAAAGATACGTATTAAAATTGACATATAATAAAAAGGCTAAATATTAAATTGAGGTCTGCTAAAAAAAGTGTTAATATAAGAATAATAAAAAATTATGTGTATTTTTGTAGAAATAATAATTACAATTATATGCAAATGGAAACAATTCATTCACGAAGAAAATTTTTGGCAACAGCCCTGACGGGAACGATTGCCACTATCGCTGCTCCGGCAGTCTTGAGAGGTGAAAACCTGGTCGGTCCAACTGTTATTCCCAACTCTGCCTTCGGCGCAAACGACCGCATCCGTGTGGCGGTATTGGGCGTTAACGGGAGGGGGAAAACACACATCGAAGAAATCATGAAACAGACGAATGCTACAGTAGCTGCACTCTGCGACCCTGATTTAACCCTTCTGAAAGAACGCGCAAAATCGTTCGAGGAAAAATACAGGCAAAAAGTCACTATCGAACAGGATTTTCGCAAGATTTACGAAAGCAAAGACATTGACGCCGTTGCCCTGGCAACTCCGAATCACTGGCATGCTTTGCAGTCCATTTGGGCATGTCAGGCAGGCAAAGATGTTTATGTGGAAAAACCGGCTACTCATAATATCTATGAGGGTAAAAAACTGATTGAGGCCGCCTATAAATACAACCGGATAGTTCAACACGGCGTACAGTTGAGAAGCTCGGTAGCCATTCGCGAAGCCATTAAACTGCTGAACGAAGGTGTTATAGGACGGGTATATATGGCACGCGGCTTGGTGTATCGCTGGCGTCCCGATATAGGCAACCAAGGCATATCCAAAATTCCCGAAGGATTGAATTACGACCTTTGGTGCGGTCCTGCTCCCATGGCTCCGTTCACACGAAATCTGGTGCATTACAATTGGCATTGGCACTGGAACTACGGCAATGGCGATGTCGGCAATCAGGGTATCCACGAAACAGACCTCTGCATGTGGGGCTTAAACGTCGGATTGCCGGAACGCATTACTTCCATGGGCGGCAAGTTTCTCTGGGATGATTGCAAGGAAGTACCGGAAATACAAACATCCATTTATCATTATCCGAAGCAGAAGAAAATCATCCAGTTTGAAGTACGCAACTGGTGCACCAACCTGGAAGACGGCGCCGGAGTAGGCAATATCTTCTACGGCGACAAGGGATATATGGTAATAAAAGGTTACGACACTTATGAAACTTATCTGGGTGAGAAAAGGGAAAAAGGACCCTCCAATACTACGCCGGGTGAACTGGGCTTACATTTCAAAAACTGGCTGGATGCCATCCGCAACCGCGACATGAGTATTCAGAACGGACCTGTCGAAACCGGTCATTTGTCGTCTGCCCTGGCACATCTGGGCAATATCTCCTACCGCTTGGGAAGGCAATTGAATTTCGACCCGGTAGCCGAACGTTTTACCGGCGATGAAGACGCCAATAATATGTTAACTCGTGAATATCGTTCTCCGTATGTATTACCTGATAAAATATAAAAAACAAATGAAAACATCTTTTTTTAAAATTATGGCGCTGAGTTTCGGATTAGTATATGCAGCCGCCGGTTGTACGCAAGCAAAACAAGGGATTACTGTTATCCCCGACGAAGCGCAAAAAAAAGTGGACATATTCTACGATGGAAAACTGTTCACTTCGTATATTTATCCCGATGATTTGGAAAAACCGGTCTTGTACCCCATCCACACGGCAAAAGGAACGCTGATTACGCGCGGCTTTCCCCGCGACCCGCGTCCGAATGAACGAATCGACCATCCGCACCACGTGGGTTTATGGTTTAATTTCGGCGACGTGAACGGATTGGATTTCTGGAACAATTCGTATGCCATTCCGGCAGAGAAAAAACCGGATTACGGCTCCATCCGTCACCGCAGCATTACTTCTGCCCGAAACGGAACGGAGGAAGGAAGCCTGACAACGGAATCCGACTGGGTGGATTGTACCGGAAAAAAGCTGCTTAATGATGAAACAAAATACATTTTCACCGGCAAGGGCGACCTGCGCATCATCGAACGCATCACCACCCTGACGGCACAGCAGGATACGGTAGTCTTCACCGACAACAAGGAGGGGCTTATCGGAATCAGGGTTGACCGCGCCTTTGAAGAACCGTCAACAAAACCGGAGCTGTTTTTGGATGCGAACGGCAATCAGACCGAAGTGCCGGCGATGAACAACGAAGGTGTGAACGGCGTCTATCGCAACAGTGAAGGTCTTGAAAAAGGCGACGTATGGGGAAAACCGACTCAATGGGTGTGTTTATCTGCCGAAAAAGACGGTGAAGCCATTTCCATTGCCATTCTCGACCACAAAAAGAATCCCGGCTATCCTGCCCATTCTCACGCACGCGGCTACGGCTTGTTCGCAACCAACAATATGGGAAGCCGGGCATTTGACAGGGAAGCTCCCCTGTTCGTACTTACGCTGAATCCGGGTGAATCGGTTACTTTCAAACACTTGATAGTAGTCAAAACCAACGGATTTCTCACAGATGAAGCGCTAAATAAACTCTCGGCAGAATTTTTCACTCAATAAAGGAAAAATCTCCGCAGATACACTATTTCATTTAGATTCAAAACATCATGTTTTCTTGACATTTTGTTCACACGCTTAATTTGTTTATCTTTGCGTTCATCAATTAATAATTGTGAATCATGAAGAATTTACCGATAGGCATCCAGTCATTTGAAAAGTTGCGGCAAAGAGATTGTCTATATGTTGATAAAACAGAAGTCATCTTCCGGTTAATAACAACAGGAAGTGTCTTTTTCTTATCTCGCCCGAGACGTTTTGGAAAATCGTTGTTAGTGAGTACCATAGAAGCCATCTTTAAAGGACAGAAAGAGTTGTTTAAAGACTTATATATTTACAACAAATGGGATTGGACGCAGCAGAATCCGGTAATCCGCCTTGATTTTGCTCAATTGTCATACCAAACAACGGAAGCATTAATCAATTCATTGGCAGACTTTTTAAAAGCTACGGCATCAATTTATGGATTGGTTCTCTCAAGTACTGAATTGCCCGACCGATTTGCGGAATTAATCCGAAAAGTAAGCGAATCAACCGGAAAGCAGGTAGTAGTTCTCATTGATGAATACGATAAGCCGATTACTGACCACTTGACGAATCTTGAAATAGCAGACGCCAATCGTGAAATCATGAGAGGCTTTTATGGGATTTTGAAACCGGCAGACCAATATCTGCGTTTTTTCCTTTTGACAGGAGTATCCAAATTTGCCAAAGTATCCATCTTCTCGGAGTTGAACAATTTGAACGATATCACAATGGACGCTCGGTATGCCTCCATTTGCGGATACACGCAAACGGAATTGGAAACCAGTTTCGATGAATATACCGGTCAACTGGCAGACCTGAACGGAATGGATAAACCGGCGCTATTACTCCACATTCGTAAATGGTACAACGGCTATTCGTGGGACGGTGCAACATTGGTGTACAATCCGTTTTCCACCTTGTTGCTTTTCGATAAAAAAGAATTTTCCAATTATTGGTTTGAAAGCGGCACACCCACGTTCCTTATCAATTTGATAAAAGAACGTAACGACCTTTTGCCCATATTAAAACCGGTACACGTAGATAGTACTTCGTTTTCCGGTTTTGATATTCAACAAATCGGAATTGTAGCCCTTTTGTTTCAAACCGGTTATTTGACGGTAAAAAATAAAACGTTTATACCGTTAAAACCTTCCGAATATACCTTGGATTTTCCCAATGAAGAAGTGAAGGATTCATTTTTTACCTTTTTGCTGAGCACTTATGCGAATTATCCGCTGATGCAGACTCCGGCTATCAGAAATCAGATGCAGAAGCAGATTCAGACAGGAGATGCAGCAGGACTTGCACAAAATTTGCAACTATTGCTTGCCAATATCCCCAACCAACTCCATATCCCCAAAGAAGCCTATTATCATTCCTTGTTTCTGACATGGATGAAGATGTTAGGTTTTGACATTCAAGGAGAAGTAATGACTAACATCGGCAGAATTGATGCGGTCTGGCATCAGCCCGATGTGACGGTAGTCGCGGAACTTAAATACGATGCCGAAAGAAAAATAGAGTTGCTTTTGGATGATGCCCTGACACAAATCCATGAAAAGAAGTATTACGAAAAATATCTCGACCGGAAAGTTATCCTTCTGGGGCTTGCCTTTAGTGGAAAAGAAGTCAGTTGTCGAATAGAACCGTTAAATTAAATCATTAGTTATGGAAACGAAGACATACAAAAGGTTGCCTTCCTCGCAAATACAGAATATCCGAACCCCGATTTTCACAAGATTTACACGATTAACACGATTATAATCTTGTAAATCTTCTTTAGCCCCGACATTTCTTCAAAAATTTTTAGTAACTTGGAACAGGATATTCTCCAACGAAACAATTTATCAGCAGAACGAAACCGGGGCTATTTCGAAGCCAAAAACATTTTCTGCCTGAACCTGATGAGTTCTCCCGGCTCGGGAAAAACAACTTTACTGG
>BNTV01000060.1 GCA_025996865.1 Bacteroidia bacterium | reverse complement strand
ACTGCCGGTGGTTACGTCTTGCAGCCATTCTGCCCCATCGTAACGGGCAGCCATAGCTTTATGAAAATTGTTCAACTTTTCGAGGAATACAGGGTCGTTGTAATCAGGTTCCCAATTCGACGAACCCCAACTATCTATCAACTTCCCTTTGGCTCCGGCTTTTTCCACCCATTGAGGCGTAGCATAAGGCAGTAATTCTCCCATCGTTTCCTTGCAAGTAATGTCAAGGGAAAATTTATAACCTTTATCGGCATAACGAGTTACGACCGTATCAATGGTTTCCCACCGGAATTGTCCTTCTTCCGGTTCGAGATAAACCCAAGGAATACGTATAAATAGATGGTGCATTCCGGGAAAAGTATCTAACTCGGCTTCGCTCTCCAATCCGTAGTCCTTGATACTATTATCCAGATAGTGATGATACCATCCTTTATCGGGATTCAATAAAATGCGCGAAGTATCTTGGCGTGTGGTAAGATCAATCCGTTGCGCCGACGCCGTAGTTGACTGTGAATAACCGAAAGAGCAGGTCAGGAGCAAGCCTGACAAACAAGTATAAAAGAATTTTTTTATCATGATTTTTTTTATTATTGCATTTATTGGTTGAATTTTTAAACCAGTTTCATATCTTATAAATTAATTGGAGAGACAATTGATATGGATAGTCTTTGCCTGCTAACCACGCAGAGGGTTCCGCGTTTTCGTCAATCCACGACTTGACTACCTTCCCATTAGCAATCAAAGCAAATGCAGGTTTGTATTTATATCTCCAATTGAGAACATTATTGGGAAGATAACCGTTGCTGGTTATGTGTTTTTCTTTTTCATATTATTAACCTCCGTGTTTCAAGGTTTCGTTTGAGGCTTCCGATTCCAACTGTGCGCCCACTTTTTTATCAAAACTTATTTTGAACGCATAAGCATAATTGCAGGGTTTTGTTTTGGGGAAAGAGAGTTTCAAACCGTTGCCGGTCTGTTGCCATTCGATTTTTTCATCCGAGCCTAACAGTTTTACATTCAGGATTTTCGCATCGGCAATCGCCTTTTTGTCCAAGGATTGAATGATGGTTCCCTTATCATCCCAATTCAAGACAATGGCATAAAAATCATTTCCTTTGGTAGTGAAACGAATGTCCTTTACAGTATAAGGAATAGCCTCATTATCAGTGAATGTACCGGCGGTAGATCGGGTATCGCCTTCGCCGAATTTTTTCCATGGACGAGTACCGTATATCGCTTCGCCATTTATTTTCAACCATTGGCCGATTGACAGCAATATGTCTGTTTGTTCTTCGGTAATGGTTCCATCGGCTCTCGGACCGATATTCAGCAACAGGTTTCCATTTTTGCTGACAATATCCACCAAGTCGTGGACGATTTGTTCGGGCGTTTTGTTCTCTTCCCCGTCAATGTAACTCCATGATTTTTTACCTATGGAGGTATCTGTTTGCCATGGAAATTTCATCATCTTATCCGATTTTCCACGTTCCATATCCCATACCTGCACATTGGTCGGATAACCTTGTTTGGTATTGACCACCACTTGTTCGTTCCAATCCAAAGCATTGTTATAATAGTATGCCATGAATTTGTTGAAATACGGCATTATCGTCGGATTGTTGACCGTCCAATCAAACCAGATTAGTTTCGGCTGATATTTGTTGATAAGTTCATAAGTGCGCGTCAGCCATTCCCTTGCTACGGCATCGGTATAGGCTTCTTGTTTGAGCCTGCCACCGTAAAGGGTAATAGTCGTATCCTGCACATCCGAAGGGAAATCCATGCCGCCGTTGTAGAACCACGCATTTTCCGCACGGTGGGTGGACAACCCGAAAACGAGGTCTTCTTTTTCAAGCGCCGCTTTCAATAAGCCGATAATGTCTTTTTCCGGTCCCATTTTTACAGAATTCCATTCGTTTAAATCGCTGTCGTACATGGAAAATCCATCGTGATGCTCGGCAACAGGCACAACGTATTTTGCGCCGGATGCTTTGAACAACTCCGCCCATTCGGCAGCATCGAATTTTTCGGCTTTGAACATCGGAATAAAATTCTTATACCCAAACTTTGTATGTTCGCCGTAGGTTTCCAAGTGATGCTTGTACTCCGGCGAATCCTTCCGGTACATATTGCGCGGATACCACTCGTTGCCAAACGCCGGAACCGCATATACACCCCAATGGATGAAAATACCGAACTTGGCATCGCAAAACCATTCGGGAAACCGGTAATTTTGGGCAAGGTTGTCCCAATCGGGTTGAAACATTTCGGTGCCTTTGGGAGAGGCGACCGAATCAATGTTGATCTTTGGAGCTGTCTGACAGGAAACAGCGCATAAAACAGTAACTGTTATAAGAAAGAAAACTCTCATGTTATTTTAAATTATAAGTTGATATTTTATAGACAACAAAGGTACGACAATAATAAAGGAGACCGGCATGTTGCCGGTCGTCACCGGATTCTGTTCACAAATTCAAATCAAGCAAACACTCGCCTTCCGTATTCAGTACTTTCAGAGTCAACACTTTTCCCGTTTTTTTCAAGATTGCTACCGTAGCTGATTTTTCATTACTACCGCCACCAATAATTACCGGAAATTTATTGCTTTCCTGTCCCTTGGGAATGTAATTATAACGATGAGTATGCCCGTTCAGGCAAACCGAAAAATTCGCTGTTGCCAACACATCACCCCAAAAATCACGACAGGGAACAAACGCTTCCTCCCTCATTCCATATACCGGAATATGATGAATCAATACCCGCTTGGTTGCCGATTTAAATTCTTTTGAAGCAATTTCCTTCTTCAAAAATCCGGCCTGATCCTTACGGAGTTGCGTAAAATCGTTCAAATCGTAATAAACCGGGTGTTCGTCGGGTTTGTCTTCTCCACAATCAAGCAGGACAAAACGGGTATCCCCAATATTAAAAGCCCCGTAAGAATGTCCATCCATGCGCTCCAATAAGTTCCACAAAAACATGGAATAAGCGCCGCGGGTTTCGTGATTACCTCTCAGATAAATGCTGGGAACCTTATCCGCACCGATTTTATTACCGTAATAACCGATGGAATTAAGGGCTATCGATTCGCTCTGGACATCTGCAATACAATCCCCGTTGAAAAATACGATATCACAGGGAATATCTTTTACCCGGGCATATAATTTATCAAACAGCGGATAATTATCATGGATATCATTGAAAATAACGGCTGTAAAGTCAGTTGATCTATCATCCAAAGTCTTGAAAGAAGTGATTCCGGAACTTACCGTTTCTCCAAATTCTTTCAGGTAAGGCCCATAATACGTAATTTCTTGGGAATAAATCCGATAATAATATTTTGTACCCGGCGTAAGGCCTGTAAGCCGAATCTTGTTTAATTTGGTATTGGCAATAACTTCTCCTTCGATATAAGCGCGTACCCGTTTCATATTCAAAGTATCCGTCCCGTATTCCAACCAACTGTAACAAGGCACGTTCGTATGCCACATAATAGTCATGGCATCTGTTGCAGGGGCCTGAAGATACGGATTGGTACGAAGAATTTCCGATTGAGCCGCGTTCAGTCGAACGTCCACAAACAAGGGTAAATGATCCGAAGCAACCGGCTCGTCCAATACCCTCCGTTGCAATACGGAATAGGTTTTACCATCCGCTTTATGACCGAAAATATAATCAATAGTCATGTCCGGTTTATCGGACGGAAAAGTGAATTTTTTGGGATCATTCAATGTTTTCCAAAATTCGGCGAGTTCCAGAATTTCTTTCGATTCCGGTTGACCATTCAAATCTCCGGCCAAGAAAGCAGGCTTTCCAAATGAAGCCGCCTCCTTATTTACAATTTTCGAAGAAGCCAGGCGATCCTCTGCATTCAGGGAATAATGCGTACAGCAAACAATATACTTCTCAAACTCCACAATCAACAGGGAGCGGCGTTCTTCGCGTCCCGGAAGCGGGATTCGTTTCCATGACAAAGGCTTTTCTTTCGACAAAATCCCCACGCCATATTTTCCGCCCTGAAAATCAATGGATGCTCCATATACGGCGTACATTTTGGTCAATCCGCCTAAAACGGATAGCACATCCGTTTTTCCGCTCCGTTCGGTCACACTATCAAGTTCCTGTAAAGCAACCACATCCGGAGATACTTGAAGAATGACATTTGAAATACGCTCGTAATCCACCTTTTCGTCCATTCCTATTGCATTACGGACATTATAGGACATTACCCGAACCGCATTCTCAAATTTCGGATAGACGGAAGTTTGCCCCAACAGATTAAAGGACAAGCTAAAACAGCAAATATAAAAAAATGTTTTAATAAAAAATGTCTTCATGCGTGTATAATTTATTTTATAAGATCATACAAAATTAATTTTTGAGGAGCAAAGGTAAATAATATTATCAAAAGTCCCAACCGGGAACTACAAAAACCGGATTTTAAAAACCACAATTTCCGAGTTTGTTCCAATGCGGAAAGGCGGTCCCCACAATCCGATACCGGAAGTAATATAATACTGCGTATTTCCTTTCCGGTTATAACCATAAGCCGTTTCGTACATTTTTTCCACCATCAGGCTGAACGGCCAAATTTGTCCAAGGTGGGTATGTCCCGAAAATTGCAAGTCAATACCGTTTTGTTCCGCATCATTTAAGTTAATCGGCTCATGATCAAGTAAAAATAGCGGAAAACTTACCCCTGTTTTTGAAACTAAATCAGTCAAAGATTTCCGGTTGCCATTGCCTTGCAAATCATCTCGTCCGATGAGCCAGAAGCTATCATTAACCAAGGCTGCATCATCAATGAGAAGCCGGACATTTGTCTTTCGCAAAAAATTCATGCTTGATTCGATACCACTCAGGTACTCATGGTTTCCCAGACAAGCATAAATGCCAAGCGGTGCATGCATCTGTTCAAATTCTTCCCACATTTTCTCCTGCATTAAGGGTGAAGCATTGTTATCGACCACATCGCCTGCGATGATGACCAAATCGGGATTTTGAGCATTCACGAATTGAACGATGCGTTTCAGCCGGTTTTTATCAATGTTTACACCCAAGTGCAAATCGCTTAATCCGACGATTTTCAGCTCTTTATAATCACCTGCTTTTTTATGAATTACGATTTCCTGTTCCGATATTTGGGGATGCGTAAAACGATAATACCCGTAAATAGCTAATCCTAAGACCAATACATATCCGGTCAGGACTTGTATTTTCCGGAAATTTTTCGACTGTTTAAAAAGTCGGAAAAGCCTGCCTAAACCATAAATCAAATCCGTAAGCAGGAAAAAGAGTAAAAGGTAGAGCATAATTCCCAACCAGGATGATCCCGGGAAATAGAGGAATTTTTGTACACCCAACGGAAGCGCATTTCGTCCCAACATGGCAATGATAAATGCCGAATAGAGAAAGAAATAAACAACCGAAAACAAGACTTTTACTACTCTTATTTCAGGAATAACTCGCCAAGTTTTGTAAAAAATATAGGCATTGATTACACTATAAATCAGAAATACAACAATAAAAAACGGCTTCATCTATAACATTTTTAAATTTTCAATTCTCAATTCTCAATTCTCAATTTTTAAATTCTCAATTATTTTTTCCGCAGGGTGAACAAAAACTCCAACCCGCCCCCAGTCCGATTTTTGGCATGGATTTTGCCATGATGAAATTTAATCGCATCCTTGACGATCGCCAATCCCAATCCCGAACCGCCTTTCTCTCTTGTCCGGCCTTCATTGATGCGGTAAAACCGTTCAAAAATATGGTCAAGGTATTTATCTTCAATGCCTTTTCCGTTGTCCGCAAAAGAAAAGTAATAAAATTCGCCATCTTCCATGTAATTCCGGATGATGATGGTTACATTTTCACCGGCATATTTTAAAGCATTGTTAATCAAATTCCAAAAAATCGAAGACAGCAGGGTGCGGCTTCCTTCCACAACGACATTTTTACCAATTTGACAATCGATTGTTGCACTGCACTTTTTGATAATCTCGTTTGTATCCTGCATTAATTCCTGAATGAGGTCATAAATACTAATTTTTTCCATATCAAAGGATTCGGAAGCTTCGTTTGTTTTGGAAAGGAGAACGACGTCCCGGATGATTTCCGACAGGCGAAGTATTTGCTTATAAGCTCTTTGGATAAAAACGACCTGCTTTTCTTTACTCAAATTATCATACTCAATCATCGTTTCAAGATAGCCGCGAACACTTGTCACCGGTGTCCGCAACTCATGAGCGATGTTGTTAATCATTTCGGCGCGGTCGAAATTGTTTTTTTCCGTTTCGGAAATATCGTGGATAATTATTTCAAAACTTTTATCGTCAAAAATTATTGACTGCACGAAAAAAGAGTTTCCGCTCACCCGGATTTTCGTTTCAATGGAACGCCGGTCTTTCGGGTTTTCGAGAAACTGAACAATTTCTTCGAAAACAGGCGATTTGAATAAATCGTTGACATTGAAAGTGATTTGATTGAGAATCGTGTTCAGGTACTGGATAAAATGAGAATTAGTATAAATATTTTCCAACTTTTTAGTAAAAAACGAAATACCCTCTTCGGAATGATGAAAATGTTCCAACAGTTTTTCCCTTTCGAGCAAAATGGTTTTCTTATTCACTTCCAGCTGTTTACTGATATCGATAATCATCTGTTGAATTTCCTGTAAATCGTTGTCTTTAAATTGTACACCTGTCGAAAATTTTTGCCGGATTTGAAATTCCGACAGAAACATTTTCAATTTGGAAATTGATTTTTTAAAATCTCGATAAAACAAGGAAAGGATAAATGCAAACGACAAAAACAAGACGATTTCCAAAACGGCAAAAGCCATGTCCGGTTTCAACGCATTTTTGATTGTCTTTCCGTAGGGAAAAGCAATCCTGACAATGTGGTCGTCATAATAAACGGCGTAATACATAAAAGTAGAACCAAAAATTTCCGATTCCCTGATACTCTGTCCTTTACCGTACAGAAGCGCCATTTTGATTTCAGGGCTATCGGCATTGTTTTCGGAGGGATGATCCGGCCCGAAATGATTATTGAACAAAATGTCGCTGTTTTTGTTTAAAACGCTCACACTCAAATAGTCCGGAAAGAGCGAAGTGATTCTCGACAAAGTGTTTAAACTGTCGGGATACAAATTTCTCCGGGCAATAAATTCTTCGGTAATATTAGCATACACAATTTGGTCGGATATAAAAACGTTTGATTTCAATTTTTTTTCCCTGTTCAGAGAAATCAGAACGATTAAAGCCGAAAATACCAAAAGGATAGCTAAAATGCTGATATAGGTATGATTTCTATACGTTGTTTTCATGATTGTAGATACGTGCGGAATCGTTGAAAGAATATCCGTAACCCGAACGATTGGTTATATAAGTTCCGTATTCGTCCAATTTTTTTCGCAGGCGCGCCACATGCACATCGACCGTTCGTTCCAAAACATAACTTTCGTTTTTCCAAATCTCTTCGAGGATTTCTTTCCGCGTAAAGACCTTCTGGGGATGCAACATCAATAAACTCAGGATTTCAAGTTCTTTCTTGGTTAAGATGATTTTCTCTCCTTTCAGTTCGACGTCTTTGGTAACCAAATTCAGGTTCAAGTCGCCGATAGTGATGACATCTTTGGCCTCTTCCAAAGCCGGAAAAGTCACATAACCTCTTTTGGTAATGGCTTTTACCCTTGCGACAACTTCCTTGACGGAAAACGGTTTGGTGATGTAATCGTCGGCGCCAACCGAGAAACCGGTCAGCATGTCGTTTTCTGTTCCCTTGGCTGTCAGGAAGATGATGGGGGTCTGGATGTTATCTTTCCGCAATTTCTCCGCCACTCTGAATCCCGACATTCCGTCCATCATCACGTCCAACAGGATTAACTTGTGTTCGGGAGTCAGTTTTTCGAGCGCTTCCTCCCCCGATAAAGCCGTGTCGATAACAAATCCTTCGCTTTCCAAGTTAAACTGAAGGATTTCAAGTATATCTTCTTCATCGTCAACAATTAGTAATTTGATTGGTTCCATGATTTATGATTGTGAAAGTTGATGTCTGATGTTTGTACCTTCAGTTGCATAAATGGTTGATTTTGCAATATTCAGTACACAATTTTTAATTTTTTCCAGGATATAAGCCACTTTGTTCAAGGAAATTATATTCAGGACTTGCTGTCCGCTCAAAGGTATTTCCTGAAAAGAAGCGACGATATTTTCGGTAATTTCCGTGGATAGTTGCTCAATATCCGTATTTTTTCCCAAAATCCGAATCGTTTCGGCTTTGTCTTCCCGGATAAACGAAAAAATAGCCGCATTAGCCAAATCCTTCAGGGAACGTACCATTTTTTTCAATGTCAACTTGAAGTCCGTGTAATCCGAATCGCTGAGATTTAATTCCTTAAGAAAAGAAACGATACTGATCAAAAAATCATCAATTTCTTCTATCAGAAGCGTTACGTCGTGATACGAAACGAGTTTGCGCAAATCGGCCGCTTTCGGTGAAAACAACACCGCCGCCCTTGGAATTTTTTCCAAAAGGATGGCTTTCTGGTAGGAAATACTTTTTTCGTTTTCCAAAATTTTTTCATAAAATGCATCCTCCCATCCATTCGTAAACAGGGTTCCGGTCAGCGTAAACTGATCAATCACCTTTGCGGAAAGGATTTGTAAATCGCCGCTTATTTGAGCAAATTCCCGATTTTTGTTTCCTAACATGATAGCGAAGTATATTACCTGATTTTTCAATCTTTTCTTACGCAAAAATATGACTTTTCCCTTAATTAAGCAAATAAATTTTGCACCCTCTACGTTTGTTACTTAAATCGCTTCACCAACTCCTCCTCCGAAAGCACCCAAATAATCAATTTCCCATCGGGCGTATAATTGGGCGAGGACGACGCAAAAAGCCCGGCAACCAATCCGGCAGCTTCTTCTTCCGAAAGTATTTTCCCGGAAGGAATAGCCGCTTTTTTAGCCAAAGCCAAAGCCAGAGTTTCCGTAATTTCTTCTTTCACTTCGCAACCGGTTTCCAAAACTTTGTCCGTCATATCTTGCAGGATGCCGGCAATGTCGGAAGATTCCAATCCGGCCGGAACGCCGTTGATGGAATACGAATTACTGCCCAAATCCCCCAAATCAAAGCCCATATAAGCCAAATCGTCAAGCAAAAAAGGAAGAACAGTCGCCTGAGTGGGCGTAAAAGAAATGATTTCCGGGAATAACATGCCTTGCGAAACGCCTTGTTTTTGCCGCATCCGTTGCATGTATTCGTCGAACAGAATCCGGACGTGTGCGCGATGCTGGTCGATAAGGCTTAATCCCGACTTCAAAGAGGTAATCAGGTATTTTCCTTTGTATGAAAGAATTGCTCTTTTTTCCCCGGTAAGGATTTCGGATTGGGCCGGAATATTTTTTTCAGGAAGCGAATCGCCTTGATACAGTTTTTCCCAACTAACAGCCGGTTTGGAATGGTAATCGAACGGTTTTTCCGAATTTTTGAACGGATTATAGTTTGCATTCAGATTGATTTTCGGAGTTTCTGTGGAAACTGTTCTTTTGTTGTAAACAGGCATGTCAATCGCATCTTCCCTGTCAAATTCGAGGCTGGGAATCGCATTGGTTTTTCCGATGGCTTCCTTCACCGCCGAGTTGATAATCATCCAAATCGCCTGTTCGTTTTCAAACTTGATTTCCGTCTTGGTTGGATGGATGTTCACATCAACACTGCCCGGATTGACCGTCAGATACAGGAAATAATTCGGCATTTCGCCGCCCGGAATGAACGGTTCGAAAGCGTTCATCACCGCTTTGTGGAAATACGGATGCCGCATGTAACGGTTGTTGGCAAAGAAATATTGCAGACTTCCCCGCTTCCTGCTGGAATCAGGCGTCCCGATAAAACCGGTCACGGAAACCAAAGAGGTTTCTACATGAACGGATAATAACTGCGTGTCCAATCTTTTCCCGAAAACATTGAGAATCCGTTGCTTCAAATTGGAAACGGGAAGATTCATGATTTCCGTGTCGTTGTGATGGAAACCGAAAGCTATCTGCGGATTAACTAATACGATACGTTCAAATTCGGTGATAATGTTTTTCAATTCCGTCTCATTCGATTTCAGGAATTTTCTACGCGCAGGCACATTGAAAAACAGGTTTTTCACTGAAAAAATACTACCGGGATTGACGGCGATGGCTTGCTGCTTTTCCACTTGGGAAGCCGACATCAAAAGGAGTATTCCCGATTTGTCGTCAAGTCTTGCGGTTTTCAATTCTACTTGGGCGACAGCGGCAATCGAAGCGAGGGCTTCACCCCGGAATCCCATGGTGCGCAAAGAAAATAAATCATCTGCCGTAGTGATTTTGGAGGTTGCGTGCCGTTCAAATGCCATGCGGGCGTCGGTTTCCGACATGCCTTTGCCGTTATCGACCACTTGAATCAAGGTTCGTCCGGCATCTTTGACATTCAACTGAATCGTTGAAGCGCCGGCATCTATTGAATTTTCCATCAACTCTTTGACTACGGAAGCCGGCCGCTGGATGACTTCTCCCGCAGCTATTTGATTGGCAATCGAATCGGATAATAAATGAATGATATCGCTCATAAGTCTAAAATCAGGTGTTACTGTTTACGTTGTCCGCGTATCCTGCGGGGTTGCGGAACATCTTCCTTTTTCATCTCAACCTTCACAAAGATGTCTTCTCTGCGCTTGGGACGAAGATAATCATAATTGATGAAATCTTTCAAAAATTTATCATCGGGCTTTAAGTCCGGAATGGGCAAAATATCACAATCCGCCTCGGGATACCAGTTTATCCGGAAGGGTTTCCGGTTTTTTATGTCAAAATCAATGTAACTGCTGATTGACTTAAACAGTCCGACAAAAGAGCCATCGTTTTCAATCGGATAATAAATGGATTCCGCATTGCCGTCCACGTGCATCCGGTAGATTTCCCCATTCTGAAAATAGGCAGTTATATTCTTGCCTTTCAATTGGTTAAAATAACTTGAATCAATGGACGATTCGAGTTTCTGGATGGCAAAAGAATATTGCAATACATACATCCGTTCGATGGTGCTGTCGTTGAAAAGGATTTTAATCGTATCTCCATTCATCTGATAGCCGGTGTTCCACAGGATGGGATTTTTGTACATATTCAAAACAGAATCGGCGGTATTAAACTGTAACGAGTCACAAACTCCCTGTAAATCAATGCGATAAAATCGGACGCCGTAATAGGCTTTGATTTCTCTTTCCTGGTCGATGGTTGTCATCGACATGGTATCGGCATGGGCAAAAAGCGAATCTTTTTGGGAATATTCAATCATTTGCGCCGAATCGGTAGCAAAAGCGAATTTTGTATTTTCATCGTAATAACCATAATTCCCCAGCAAGATGACTTTTTTCACCGTATCGTTCAGCGCCATATTGCCGAAGGCTTCGATAAATCCGTCTGCTTTATTGTAAAACAGCGAATCGGCCGTTATCGTTTTGGTCTTGTCTTTGCTCACAACCATGGAACGGTTTTGCAACAGGGATTCTTCGGTGAGGGTGTTATACCATCCTTTGTCGGTATGGATTGTGCCGCTGTCGGATTCGATGATGGTTGGGCTTATAATATCGGCAATCCGGGTTTCCGTATTGTATTTCAGTGTATCACAAGTAAGTACGAATTGCGGATTGGTCAGCCGGACGGAATTTTTGAAATAAGCGAATTTCGTTTGCGGTGAATATTGCGCATAAACGGATTTCAATTCATTGATGGAATCAAGGAGCCGGCCGTTATTGAAATAATAAGCGATATTGATACCTCGATCGTAGTTGAAACTGTCGGTGAACAGGGTAACGTCCCGGTTTATCATGCGGACATGATTGCGGAGTTTTGCCAGTTGAATATTGGCGTCGTAATGTAAATAATCGCCATAAATAAACAAGGTATCCCCCTGTTCGAAGCGGACATTGCTGAAAGCTTCCATCGTTTGGGTGGCATCGTTAAAATAAGCGCTGTCGCAATACATGTAAGAACTGTCGTGCCGCATGACAACATTTCCCCGTAAAATTTGAATATTTTGTTCCAACAAACCGGAAGAGTCGGCGTATTCGATGGCAGCCTTGGATGCTCCCCCCTGTTTTTGAGGAGTTTGAGCCATTCCGATGAAAAATGTTACAACGAAAAGGAGAATGAAAATTGCAGGTAAAAGCCTGTTATTTTTGTACCCATCCATCATTTTCGAAATCGCAATTTTTCCAATTATCGTTGATGCGGATATACGTTTCTTTTTGCTTTTTGGCAATCCATTTATTGATGATCTGTTCGCGTTTCTCGGCTTCCACCATGGACTTCAGCGCTTGAAAATCTTCGGACAAATTGGCTTTGTGTCCTTCTATCCGGGATTTCAATTTTACAATGGCGGCGATTTGCTGTCCTTTGGAATTAATCATGATGAACGGTTTGGAAATATCGCCTACTTTCATTGTATAAACTATTTTCCCGATTTCAGGAGGCAATTCGCTCATTTCGAACCGGGAAGTTCCTACTCTGTCGGTATTTCTTTCTTCGTCGCTGTTTACCATCAAACCTTGATTGTTGCGGGTATCTTTGTCGGCGGACAAATAGGTAGCCGCTTCTTCAAAAGTAAATTTCCCGTTTACGATGTCATTCCTGACCGAATCTAATTTCTGAGTCGCAGCGGTCAGTTCTTCCGCAGAAATTTCCGGTTTGAGCAAAATGTGGCGAGCATTAATTCTATCTCCGCGTTTTTCAATCAATTGGATGATATGATAACCGAATTCACTTTTGACAATTCTGGAAATTCGTTTCGGATCATTTAATTCAAATGCGACAGCTGCAAATTCCGGATCAAGCATTCCTTTTCCCATAAATCCCAAATCACCGCCTATTTCGGCCGAATTTTTATCTTCCGAATACATTCGCGCCAAAGTGGAAAATTGTCGCTGTCCGCTGGTAACCTGTTCCGAATATCCCCTTAAACGTTCTTTAATATTGTCGATTTCCGCCAAAGAAACCGTTGGTTCAATGGTAACAATTTGAGCTTCAACGGTTGTTTCGATAAAAGGAAGGCTGTCCTGAGGAATTCTATTGAAGAAAGTCCTTACTTCGGCAGGCGTAATTTTCAGATTTTCAACGAGTTTAGCCTGTACTTCCTGAACGACGGCATTTTCTTTTATATTGGTGCGCAACTCTTCCCGATAGGCATTTACCGATTTACCCAGATATTCCTCCAATTTTTCCTGAGAACCGATCTGACTGATGGCATAAGTTATCGAGGCTTCTACTCGCGGATAAACTCTTGAGTCGGGAATTTCTATACTGTCTAATTTCGCCTGATGCAGAAACAGTTTTTGGATGGCCATCCGTTCGGGTATCACACAATAGGGATCGCCCGATAACCGTTGCCTTTCCAATTGCATTTGCAAACGTGCATTTTCAACATCCGACAAAAGGATGGCATCGTCTCCAATAACCCAGATAACTTCATCTATTACATTGTTTTGCGCTTGTAACGCAACTAAATTGGAAAGTGCAATCAGAACTAAAAGTAAAAACTTCTTCATTTCTTTTTATTGTATTATTCTTTATAAAATTTGATGTCTCCTTTGTTTAATGCCCGTTGATAAATCTCGTTTTCCGTCTGTTTCAGAAAGTCGATTTTCCGTTGGTTGACAAGCATTTCCTGAATAACAGGCTTGACGTATTCAAACGGCGCAAAATCATCCGGCGACAAAAACTCAGTGACATTCAGAAAGTAACAATGGACTTCATCCTGTTGTTCGAAATAATTCCGGTCGGTTCCCAAAACAACCGCTTTTCTGCTTGCTGCCGGCCAGTTGTTTTTCAACTCGTCGAAAGAAACCCATTTATCCAAAAAATAATCAAAAGTCACCGCATTGCGAACGCTGAATCTTTCTAATTTTTCTCTCGCAGCCTGCGAAGATACGGATTTATAACTATTCCTGATTTCTTCAACGTCCGGCGCCTCTATGGGAACTTTCAGAAAAACCCCTTTTATCAGATATTGATCCAGCTTGAATTTTTCCTTATTGTCTTTGTAATAATTATAGAGGTCTTGTTCACCGATGTTTTTAACCACCTTTTCATTAATCAGCTGTTCCTGGTATTGATAAATCACTAAAGATTTCCTGTAGCTTTCAACCAATTGGTTGATATGTTCCATACTGCCTGTGTTTTTTTCGGCAATATCATACATCAACACATCGGTAATCCAGTTCCTGATATAATATTCAGCCTCGATAATACTATCATTGTGAGACAAACCGGCAGGAATATTTTCATCCAAAACCTGTTTCGTCAACACCTTACTTCCTGCCTTAACAATCGGTGAATTAGCATTTTCACTCGATTGTGAGCAGGAAATCAGCAGCAAAGATACAATAACTACCGGAAATATGAATCTCATAAATAGTTAAAGAATATCATTTTATTAAAATTAATACGTCTTTGTATATTTTTACCGGATATTTTTCGTTCAGTTTTTTGATCCATTCTTTTTCTAAATAATCCTGATAATCGGTAACAACCGTACCGCGAATATCGGTAAATGAATCGGGTGCATTCAGTACCTTTCCCAAAAGGAAGAAATCGGCGAATTCCTCCGGTCTTCCGGCTTTGCCGGTTTTGAAAGCTTGCTCATCGACAAACGGATTTTCGCCTTTTTTGAATACTCCTTTTTCAACCTTTACATAAGAAACTTCGCCGACTTTATAATTTTCATTCAAATAGGCAACGGCTTCTTCGGGTTTCATTTTGGAAATTTCTTTTTGCATTTTCTTTTTGGTTGCAGCATCTTTTGCAAAAATTATATATCCTTTATAATGCGGTTCATCCCATGTATATAGCTGTTTATTGGCATCAAAAAAATTCCGGAGTCCGTCCAAATCGGAAGAAGCTTTGTCCCAAACTTCACGTTTACTGATTTCGAACATCAACGAACCGTCGCGAAATTCCCGGATCAAATTGGCAAATTCCGGATTGCGGTTTTCCAAATCCTGATTCAAGGTATTCAGCAAAACGGAGTATTCATAAGCATTCAGTCTTTCGGCTACTAATTCCGTCGATATTTTATTCGGAGAATAAGGGTCTTTTTTTAAGAAACTTATAAAATCATTTGCCGTATAAGCAACATTATTTACCTTGAATAAAACACCGGAATTGTTTAGATACGCAGCTTCGTACAAACTGTCGGTCGGATACAGGGTAACAGCCGAATTGATCAGTTTTTGATACATTTGATCATCTTTGGAAAAACCGTACTCTTTTTTCAATTTATCGATGGCCGGTTTATACAAAGCAACCGTATATCCGCCTTTTTTCAAGAGATCTTCGATTCCTGCCTGTTTTTCTTCAAACGATTCCAGGGGCGTTGCACCGGTCAATTTAGCAATATGGAATCCGAATCGGGTTCTGAACGGTTTGGTCAAAGCGCCTGTTTCTTTCAATGCGAATATGTTGTCCCTGAATTCTTCAACCATTGATCCGTATCCGAACCATCCCAAATCACCGCCTTTGCCGGCGCTTCCCGGATCTTTCGAATTTTCCCTGGCCAAGGTAGCGAAATCAGCTCCGTCCAACAAAGCCTTATAAATGGAATCTATTTTATTTTTCGCTTCGCTAATTTTCGCTTCATCCGCGCCTTCCGGAACAGTAATCAAAATATGGGAAGCCTTGACTTGTCCGGGATTATTTTTCTTGTTAAGTATTTTAAGAATATGGTATCCGTAGTTGCTGCGGGTAATTCCCACTTGTCCGGCCGGCAAGCTGTAAGCTGCATCTTCCAAAGGCAGATTCAATTGTAAGCCGGTGAACCAACCCAAATAACCGTCACGTCCTTTGGTTTGTTCATCAAGGGTATATTCCTTCACCATTTTATCAAAGCTTTCGCCTTTGCGAATGCGATTGTAAACCTGCAAGGCTTTTTTATACGTTTCTAAAGTATCGGTCGGCAGAATTTTGAATTTATTGTCGGGGACACCCGGGAAAGGAAACAAAATATGGCTGACCTCAATAAAAGATTTCATGCGGTCGTATTCTCTCTTTTCAAAATTAACATCCGTTTCCAAACTGTCGAGATAAGGCTTGGCCAATTGAATCCGGTATTCGGACAATTCCCGCACGAAATCGGGCTGTGTATCCAATTTCTGGGCTTCGGCTTCCGCTACTTTCAGCTTGAAGTTTTTAAATAATTCCGCATAGTCTTCCAATGATCTCTTTTCAATGGATTCTTCACTGTTATTTTTGTTATAAATATATTCAAATTCCGACTTCCTGACGTCATTTCCATGGATGGTCATAATTACCGGATCATTCGTTTGGGCGGTAACGGAAACCGAAATCATCATTAAAAGAAAGAAAAAACACTTCTTCATAAAAAAATCACCTTTTTTTGTAGTTGTTAGACATAAAATATCTTTGTTTAAACGGAAGCAATTAGGAATTATTGTAACTATCCTCAAATTTACCCCTAAATCCCCTGAAGGGGACTTGGCCGCAGCACAATTGTTAAACCCACTACCCAAACTCCCCCTTTAGGGGGTTGGGGGGTAGGTTTACCCTCGATTATAACTATAATTCGGCGCTTCTTGCGTGATGGCTACATCATGCGGATGGCTTTCTTCCACCCCTGCATGGGTGATTCGGGTGAACATGGCTTTGTGAAGAGCGCTGATATTTTCCGCGCCGCAGTAGCCCATTCCTGCTCTCAATCCGCCAACCATTTGGTAAATCACCTCGTATAAGGAACCTTTGAAGGGAACACGGGCTGCAATTCCTTCCGGCACCAATTTCTTCACATCGTCTTCCGAATCCTGAAAATAGCGGTCTTTCGAACCTTTTTGCATGGCTTCGAGCGAACCCATTCCCCGGTAAGTCTTGAATTTTCGTCCGTTGTAAATCACCGTTTCACCCGGAGATTCTTCTACGCCGGCCAGCAGCGAACCCATCATGACCGAATAAGCTCCTGCCGCTAAGGCTTTTACAATATCGCCCGAATAACGCAAACCGCCATCGGCAATGATTGGAATATCCGTATTACTCAGTTCTTTGGATACATCATAAATGGCCGAAAGTTGGGGAACGCCGACTCCGGCAATAACTCGCGTCGTGCAAATCGAACCCGGTCCGATTCCGACTTTTACGGCGTCGGCTCCGGCGCGCGCCAATGCCTTCGCAGCTTCGGCGGTTGCAATGTTGCCAACTACGAAATCGATATTCGTAAATTCCCTTTTCGCACTTCTCAGCAATTCGACTACCCCGCGGGAATGTCCGTGAGCCGTATCAATTACGATGGCGTCAACGCCTGCATCGACTAAAGTTCCGGCTCTTTCCAAAGCGTCGGCCGTGACGCCGATTCCGGCTGCAACGCGGAGTCTTCCCTGTTCGTCCTTACAAGCCGAAGGTTTGTCTTTTGCTTTCGTAATATCTTTGTAGGTAATCAGTCCGATTAATTTGTTGTTGGTGTCAATAACCGGAAGTTTTTCGATTTTATATTGCTGCAGAATTTCGGTGGCAGCTTCCAGATCCGTAGATTGATCGGTGGTGATTAAGTTTTCCTTGGTCATCACATCGTCCACCAGCAATTCCATGTTGCGTTGAAAACGCAGGTCGCGATTCGTAACAATGCCGATCAAATGATTTTCGCCGTCCACGACCGGAATTCCTCCGATTTTATATTCCGCCATCAAAGCCAGCGCATCGCCTACTTTTTTGCCGGTTTTGATGCTGACCGGATTGGAAATCATTCCGTTTTCAGCCCGTTTTACCGAGCGTACCTGCCGGGCTTGTTCATTGATACTCATGTTTTTGTGGATAACCCCAATGCCTCCTTCGCGAGCGATAGCGATAGCCATTTTCGTTTCCGTCACCGTATCCATAGCGGACGAAACCATCGGAATATTGAGGGTAATGTTTCTTGAAAATCTTGTCTTGAGATTGACATCGTGAGGTAAAACTTCCGAATAGGCAGGGATTAACAGAACATCATCAAAGGTTAATCCATCCATAACTACTTTTTCTGCAATAAACGACATAGTGATATATTTTTGAATTTTATTGCGTGCAAATGTAGTCATTTTTTCTCAGTGTTCATTCATATTTCATATTTTTTTTCACTATCCGTCGAAAATTTCAGAAAAAAATTTTGGAACTGTCCAGGATTTATATAATTGAAATATCCAAATCCAAATACGACACCGCTACGCGCTTTTTTAATCCCTCAACTTTTTACGTTGATCTGAGATTTTTAAATTAATCATCCCACAAAGTTAAAAAAAACAAAATCTCCGAAAGACTCATTTTTTTTCTATAATTTTGCAATTTCTTGGACAAGTTATGTCCTTATTATAAAGATTAGCAATTTTTGGCAAAAAGAATGAAACATAAGCGTACAATTTCATCGATGACTTTTATTAATTCAAAAGTAACCGTTATTGTCAGTATTTCTTTGGTGCTTTTTCTGCTGGGGTTAATACTCCTGTTGACTGTATTTGCCAATAAATTATCTATTTACATGAAAGAAAGTCTTTCGTTCGACATTGTTTTGTCCGACGACACGGAAGCCCCACAACTCTATTCTTTGCTGATGCAACTGGAAAATGCGCCTTTTGTGAAGACTGCCAAATATATTTCAAAAGATGAAGCTGCCAAACAATACATCGGAGAAGACCCATCCGTATTTTTAGGCTTCAATCCTTTGCCTTCGATAATTGTGGTGAATCTGAACGCCCGCTATGCTGAAGCCGACAGTCTTCCGGCGATAGAAAAAAAAATCAAAAATTTTTCGACGAACATCAATACGATTGAATACCGAAACGATTTATTGCATTTGGTTAATAAAAACCTGAAAAAATTAGGACTCATTTTTTTCATTCTGGCTGTTGTTTTGTTCGTTATTTCTTTGGCATTGATTAACAATACGATCCGGTTGACGGTGTATTCCAAACGGTTTTTGATTCATACGATGAAATTGGTTGGCGCTACGCCCGGATTTATTTGTTGGCCTTTCGTCCGGACGAATATTTTTATGGGAATGGTTGCGGCTATTCTTGCGAACGGTTTGTTGGTCTGTTTTTTATATTATGTGGTGACCAAATTGGGCGACGCTTCGGTAGGTGGCGGAATTATCCGGATTTCGGAAATAATCAATTTGGATTCGCTGTATATCGTGTTTGGCGTTGTGACGGTTTTAGGAATAATTATTACTGCCGTGACAACTTTTTTCGCTGTAAACCGTTATATTGGAATGGAGAGTGACGATTTATATTATGTGTGACAATAAAAAGATTATCAACAATATACATAAATTAACTAACAATGAATAAAAGAAATTTTGTTTTCGGGAAAGAGAATTTTATCATTCTGTCCGTTTCAATTCTATTGGTTATCATCGGTTTTTGGCTGATGTCGGGAGCGAAGACTACCGAAGAAACAGGGTTTGACCCGGCTATTTTTAACGCACGACGGATCGTAATCGCCCCAATCGTTACAATGACCGGTTTCATTCTGGTCGTTTGGGCGATTCTCAAAAAACCGAAAGACAAAGCAAACATTGAAAAGCAATAAGCATGGATTGGTTTCAAACAATTGTCATCGCTATTGTTGAAGGTTTAACCGAGTTTTTACCGGTATCTTCCACGGGGCACATGGTTATCGCACAAGGGATTATGGGTGTAAAAAGTGACGATTTCGTCAAAGCGTTTACTGTAATTATCCAGTTCGGAGCCATTTTGTCCGTTTTGGTTTTGTATTGGAAAAAATTCTGGCAATCCTGGGATTTTTACCGGAAATTATTGATTGCCTTTATTCCCGCAGCCGTGATTGGTTTTTTGGCGAGTGATTTTATCGACGCTTTGCTCGAAAACGTTTGGGTCGTGTCTGTGATGCTGATTATAGGCGGATTTTTCATGCTCTATGTGGATAAATGGTTTACCCATCCCGAAAAAAACGAACCGGAAATGACTGATTCCAAGGCATTTAAAATTGGTTTGGCACAATGTGTAGCGATGATTCCGGGTGTTTCACGTTCGATGGCGACGATTGTGGGCGGGATGGCGCAAAAATTCAGCAGGAAAACGGCGGCGGAATTTTCATTTTTCCTGGCAGTGCCGACTATGGCGGCTGCTTCGGGTTACAAACTGTTGAAATTGCTGCTTAAAGACGAATCGAGGCAATTGTTAATCGACAATATCAATTTGTTGATAGTCGGTAATATAGTTGCATTTATTGTAGCGATGGCTGCGATAAGGTTTTTCATCGGATTTCTGACGAAATATGGTTTTAAGGCTTTTGGTTATTACCGGATTTTGGCTGGTTTGTTGATTTTGATTTTGCTTTATTGCGGCGTTCATCTTGAAGTTTAAAAATATGGATTTTCAAGAAGGAGAAATTTTGTATTTTGATAAACCGCTTCACTGGACTTCCTTTGATTTGGTTAATAAGATCCGGTATGAAATTTCCCGTTTCTTAAAAATAAAAAAGATTAAGGTCGGGCACGCGGGAACGTTAGATCCTTTGGCGACCGGTGTAATGATTGTTTGTACAGGCAAAGCGACGAAGAAAATCGATGAATTTCAATATCTTACGAAAGAATATGTCGCTACCATGCGGTTGGGAGCTACTACGCCTTCTTTCGATTCGGAGACGGAGATTGACGCGGTTTATGGGACAAACCATATTACCAAAGAAGCCGTAGAAGCTGTATTACAGCAGTTTACCGGAAGTATTGAACAAATTCCCCCGGCGTATTCAGCCGTTAAAGTGCAAGGCAATAAGGCTTATGATTTGGCGAGAAAAGGAATTGCGGTAGCGTTGAAGCCCAAATTATTAGTTATTGATGAGATAGCGCTTTTATCTTTCCAACCGGATGAAATAGAAGTGCGAATCGTTTGCAGTAAAGGAACTTACATTCGGGCATTGGCAAGAGATATCGGAATCGCTTTGAATTCCGGCGCTTACTTAATTCAATTGCGGCGGACAAGAATCGGTGACATTACATTGGATAAATGCTCAAAAATAGAAGATTTTGTGGCGCGGCTATATAATAATAAAACAAATTAATCACATGAAACTTTCAAAATTTAAATTCAATCTTCCGGATGAATCTATCGGTATATACCCGGCAAAAAACAGGGACGAATCGCGATTAATGGTCGTTCATCCGAAAACGGGAAAGGTTGAACACAAAGTATTCAAAGACATTCTCGGTTATTTTAGCGACAAAGACGTTTTTGTTTTCAATGATACGATGGTCTTTCCTGCCCGTTTGTACGGAAACAAAGAAAAAACAGGTGCGAAAATTGAAGTTTTTTTGCTTCGCGAATTGAATCCCGATTTCAGACTTTGGGATGTGCTGGTCGATCCTGCCCGAAAAATCCGTATCGGTAACAAGCTCTATTTCGGCGAAGACGATTCGATGGTGGCCGAAGTTATCGACAACACGACGTCCAGAGGCCGCACGCTGCGTTTCCTGTATGACGGGCCGCACGAGGAATTTAAAAAATCGCTGTATGCTTTAGGAGAAATGCCCATTCCGAGCTATATCAACCGGGAAGTAGTTCCCGAAGACACCGAACGTTACCAAACGATTTTTGCGAAAAACGAAGGCGCGGTGATTGCACCTTCTTCCGGTTTACATTTCAGTCGCGAGTTGATGAAACGCTTGGAAATCAAGGGATGCGAGTTCGCTTTCATCACTGTACATTCCGGTTTGGGATCGTTCAGGGATATTGATGTGGAAGACCTGACCAAACATAAAATGGATTCCGAGGAAATGACGATTGTCGAAGACGCCGTGAAAATCGTCAACCAGGCAAAGGATGAACACAGAAAAGTTTGCGCCGTCGGTTCATCGGTTTTGCGCGCCGTTGAAAGTACGGTTACCACGAGGGGACATTTGAAAGAATACACCGGATGGACGAACAAATTTATTTTTCCGCCTTACGATTTTTCGGTAGCCACTTGTCTGGTCACCAATTTTCACATGCCGCTTTCAACCATGCTGATGCAAACGGCTGCCTTCGGCGGATACGATCTTATTATGAATACGTATGAAATAGCCGTTAAAGAAGGGTATAGATTCGGCGCTTACGGTGACGCCATGTTGATTATATGACCGTCTATTTAGCTTTGGGTACAAATCTGGGTGACAGGCAGTTCAATTTACAAGAAGCACGCTCGTTAATAGCCGGAAAAACAGGAAATTTTTCGGCTGTTTCTTCTGTTTATGAAACCGAACCTTGGGGCTTTGAGTCCGAAAACAAATTCTTGAACCAAGTTGTAGCTGTTGAAACAACCCTGAGTCCTCTTGAAATTCTCCAACAAACACAAAAAATCGAACGGCAAATCGGCCGCACGGAAAAAACGGTCCATTCCTACCAAGACCGGCTGATAGATATTGATTTGATTCTGTACGACGATTGGGTGTTGAATACCGAAAAGATACAAATTCCTCATCCGCTTTTTCATAAACGGAGGTTTGTCTTGGAGCCGTTGAATGAGATTGCGGGTGGAGTAGTGCATCCGGTTTTGGGGAAAACGGTAGCGCTGCTTTTGCAGGATATGATTTTTTAGTTTGATTGAGATCTGTATTGACTTCTCAGCGCCGCAGGAGTATTATGCAGGAAATTCCTGCAAAATCGGACAAAACTGGAATAGGAACTGAAACCGCAATCGTTAACAATACTCAGAATTGATTTATCTTTTTTCAATTCATTGATCACCTGTTCGGTCCTGTTACCGAGTATCCATTCGGAAGGGTTGATGCCAAACATATCTGCAAACCGGTTGCGAAACGAATTGCGGTTAAGGTGAACGGCTGCCGCAAATTCTTCTACGGTAAGCAGTTTATTCTTGTTTTGGAGTACAATTGATTTGAAAACAATATCTCCTTTAAAAACCGGATGGAAAAGGCGGGCAAGTTCCTCATCGCAATAATAAGCGCTTATCAGTATTTGTAATTCCTGAATAATGGTTTTTTGGTAATTCATCCAACGCAAACCGAGATTCATGTTTGCAACCGAGTTTTCCAATACCTTGATAATGTATTGATTAGATTTGATAGTGTATAAATCGTTATCTTGATTAAGCAGTTTCAATTTTTCATACATTTCGGACAAGAATTCCGACTTACCTTTCCGGCAAAGCAGAATTTTTTCGGTCAAGTGACAGCAATACAGTTTAGTTTTTTTTGGAAAATGAAAAGAATAGGGCGCCATCGGCGGAATAAGGAAAAAATTCTCCGCTTCAATGAAGCGGTTTTCCGCAAATCCGCAATTGACGCTGATCGCACCTTCTAATACGAAAAAAAGCATTATATCCTTGGCTGTCCGGTTAATAGCCATTCCCTCCTCATAATCTACAATCTCAATAACCGGATTTTCAGATATTATATTATTTTTAGACAGAAAACGGAATTCTTCATTCCGTAATTCATTATAGGTATCCATTATATAATTTATAGTTGTCAATTTGATGCAAATGTAATTAAAATTTGCAGAAAAAATCATTTTATGATTATTTTTTTATAAAAATGAGAAATAATTTTCTTGTAGAGATAAAAACATATTATATTTTTTCTTTGTTGCTCAAAAAATGATATATTGTGATTGTACTATACAAAAAATGATATATTATGTTTATACGATTCAAAAAAAAGGATAAATTATATTTATACCGTGAAAAAAAATGATATATTTTCTTTATACTATTTTTCCGGATTGTTTCGCTATAGGCTTATAATGACGAGTTTTCGCAAAATTACCCCTAAATTGGCTAACGCCGAACGTTGTTTCCCTAAAGGGGACTTTGGCACAGCAATATTTGCAAGTTCGCAGGCGCTAAAAGCCCCCTTTAGGGGGTTGGGGGTAAAATAGCGGATAGTCATAATAATTTTTATATGTCTGCGTGTTATATGAAAAATTTCATATAAATTTGCAAATCAAAAAACCAATAGAATGAAAAAGAATAGTTTTGTTTCCGTAGCCGATTTATCAAAAGAAGATATTCTTCGTTTGGTGAAAAGCGCCGGGTCTTTTGAAGAAAATCCGAACCGGAAAATACTGGAAGGGAAAGTCTGCGCCACCCTCTTTTTTGAGCCTTCCACCCGGACGCGGCTGAGTTTTGAAACAGCTATCAACCGTTTGAACGGAAAGGTGATAGGATTCAGCGATGCGGCTACGACCAGTTCTTCCAAAGGTGAAACGCTGAAAGACACCATCAAAATGGTAAGCAATTACGCCGACCTGATAATTATGCGCCATTATCTGGAAGGAGCAGCCAGATATGCATCGGAAATCACGGATATTCCGATTATCAATGCCGGCGACGGAGCCAACCAACATCCTTCGCAAACCATGCTCGACCTGTATTCCATTTACAAAACGCAAGGAAAACTTAACAACCTGACTATCACAATGGTGGGTGACCTGAAATACGGACGGACCGTTCATTCCCTGATTGTCGGGATGTCGCATTTCAAGCCCGAATTTGAGTTCATTGCCCCCGAAGAACTCCGGTTGCCGGATACTTACAAGCAATTCATGGAAGAAAAAGGTTTGTCATACAAGGAATACACCGATTTTTCGGAAGAAGTGATCAACCGGTCGGATATCCTGTATATGACTCGTGTTCAACGCGAACGTTTTACCGATTTGATGGAATATGAAAAGGTGAAAAACGTTTATATTCTGAAAAACAGCATGTTAAAGAACAGCAAGGAAAACTTGCGGATTCTCCACCCGCTGCCCCGTGTAAACGAAATTGCATACGATGTGGACGATAATCCCAAGGCGTATTATTTCGAACAAGCTAAAAATGGTGTCTTCGCCCGGCAGGCGATTATTTGCGACGTACTTGAAACCAATTAATACTCAATATTATGATTGATAATAAGAAAGAGCTACAGATTGCCGCCTTGCAAAACGGAACGGTTATCGACCACATACCCTCAGACCAATTATTCAAGGTTGTATCCCTGTTGGATATCGAAAATTTGAAAACGCCGGTTACCATCGGCTACAATCTGGACAGCAAAAAAATGGGTAATAAAGGCATCCTGAAAATCGCCGACAAGTTCTTCGAACAGGATGAAATTAACCGCATTTCTTTGATTGCACCGGCAGTTAAACTGAACATTATCAGAGACTACGAAGTAGCTGAAAAGAAACTGCTCCATCTTCCCGACGAGCTTACCGGCATTGTCAAATGCAACAATCCCAAATGTATTTCCAACAACGAGCCGATGAAAACGCGCTTCAAAGTCATTGACAAAGAAATGGTAACGCTGAAATGCGAATATTGCGAGATGAAAACGAAAAAAGAAGATATTGTACTATTATAATGAAAATCAATATTTTAACAAAAATACCGGTTTTTGTTTTTCCGTTATTGTTTTTTTTATTCGTAACGGGAAATCAATCTTTTGCACAATCCGAACGATTCAATTATGGATTTAAGATAGGATTGAACGCTTTATCTACAATGAGGTACAATACATATTATGCAGGAGTTAAAGATAGTATTCCCGGCAGTTATACCGACAGGAACGGTTATTTGGTGGGCGCGTTTTTCAGGGTAAATTATAGCCGTTCATTCTTGCAACCCGAAGTGGCCTGGAATTATCATCAACAAATATGCGGTTTCTGGATACCCGACGCAAGCAACTCGAAAAACTATTCGCCCAAAGCCTTAAATATCAATATGGATGCGGTGAATACCAATTTGTTATTGGGTTACGGCATTATCAGAAACGGGCCTTTTTCGTTTGATGCCTATGTAGGCGCTTCCTTAAAATGGACTTACAAAATAAAATATGAAATCAGCGAGGAACATCAATATTCCGGAAAAAGCAAATTTTTCTGTTATGCGGGAGTAGTCGGTTTTTCGGCGAATATTTCCAAACTTTATTTCGATTTCAGGTACGAAATCAATCAGCCGGATACCAATCTTGACTTTAGCAATATCAATATGCCGGATGCATATAAAGGCGTTTTCTTAGAAAAAAACGAGAACATTTTAAGCTTTTCGGTTGGAATGATGTTTTGAATTTTAAGCAGGAAATTTCAACAAGTATCCTTCACCATAGATAGAATCTATTTTTTGAGTTGAAAGGATAAATACAACACAAAAACATTTTTTAGTAACAAATTAAATATTCAATAAATGAAAAAGAAAATTTTTGGCGGAATCGCAGTGTTAGCAATTGCAGCAGTAGCTGTTTTTAATGTGAACTTAAATACAAATAGTAACAATTTGTCGGCTGCTTTATTAGCGAATATAGAAGCTTTGGCACAAAATGAAAATCCAGGAAACTCATGTCCTGACCCTTATGATGTGCCTAATCATTATATTGTTGCTACTACATCTTCAACAACTGTAACATCTAATAGTAAAGGTGAAATAAACGTTGCCGGATATGTTCAAGGTGGTTATGAAAAAAATAAGCAGGTAACCGTGACAGTTGCCATTTACAATTGTAGTGGAGAAGCGCTAAATGCTTGTTGTCCACAAAGTGAAGTTCGTGTTGTAATTATTTAATTTAACATTCACACACAGTTATCCTGCTATAAATTATAGCAGGATAGCTAAATTTATAATCATTATGAAAAAAAGTATTATTTTATTAATCGTTACTGTCATTTTTGTTAGTTGTGCGACAGAAAAAGAATTTTCGGATATTCCTATTATCAATAAATCGGTATGCGAAAAAGTAGAAACAATTAAATTAGATGATCCTAAGTTTTTTGTTCAAACGGAATTGGTACAATTAGAAACTACTGATAATAGCCTACTTTCAGAAATTTATCAAATGGAGATTTTTGAAAACCACATCTATATTTTTGATAAAAAGATGAAATCAATAAAGAAGTTTGATTTGAAAGGAAAATATATTCAAGATATTGGAGCTTTGGGAAATGGACCGGGGGAATATTTGTCAATCAATGCCTTTTATATTCATCCTCAGCATCAAGTTATTAATATATTTGACCCATTAAAACAATCCGTACATCGATATGGACTTTCAGGAAACTTCATTGAGTCCATAAAGTTTGAAGATAAAAACATAGCTTTTATATCCCGAGCTTCACTTTTGAATCAAAACGACATTTTTTGTTTTTCAACTACCAATTGGGAAGATAATGGTAATTTTTTCATCCTAAAGGAAAAGGATTATTCCATTAGCCATTATTTAAGTTATCATCCTGTCAAACCGAAAGGATATATCTCTTTTTCAGTTGCGGATCATCCTTATACTGTTACTTCGGATGGCGTTCGTTTTGTTTCATTGTTTTCAGATACCATCCGTTCATATCATGAAGATGAAATAACCGGATTAGCAATTTTGAAAGGAGACCGAATCCCTTTAGACTCCCACACAATAAAAAAACTGGCATCAGACACCAAAAATGATTATTTCTCTATACTAAGGCAAGTGAGTGATGGAAAAAAATACACACTGGGATTAAAAAATTATTTTGAATCCAACACCTACTTTTGTTGCAATTTCTTTTCTGACAATTTATTGAATCATGCAATTCTCTGGAATAAAACAAATAGTATGGGAATTTATATATCCGACTATGCAAATCCGACTCCTGATTTTGGTTCAATTTCATATTGCTTTAAGAATACATTTGTAAGGATTTGGGATGGAGAGGAAATTGAATATTTCAAAGAAAAGACATCCGAAGGTTTGTATGATAAAAATCAATTTCCTCAAAAGGTATGGGAAGCAATTGATAATTATGAAAGCGAAGATTCGAATCCGGTTTTAATATTTTATACTCTAAAAGAATAGAATATCAAGAATACCGGAAATGTTCCACTAATTATCCAACAAATTTCTGCTTCCTGTGGATGTACCGTAGTAGAATGGGATAAAGAGCCTATCAAACAGGGTAAACGACAGATAAAATTGAAATGAATCCAGAGAAGGAAAGATATTTTAATAAAACGAATAGATGAAAAGCAAAAACATAAAATACTCATGGAAATCTTTTTTCAAAGAGATATGCTTTTGGCTGAAACTCTTCGGGATAGCCATCCTGTTGGCAATCTTTTTGCGTATTTTTGTTTTCATGTCAGTCACGATTCCCACTCCCTCGATGGAGCCTGCTATCGTGCCGGGCGATTTTATTATTGTCAACAAATTAGCTTACGGAGCACGGATTCCCAAAAATTTCAATTTCATGCAAGGTGGTAAATTTGAAACGTTTCGAGTCAAAGGATTTTCAAAAGTGAAGCGAAACGATGTGATTGTTTTCAATTTCCCTTATACCGATTGGAATAACTTGGGTTGGGATTTGAATGTCTATTACATCAAACGTTGCGTAGCAATTCCGGGCGATACTTTTTATATAGAAAACGGAATATACCAAGTAAAAAACTGTCCGGACACGCTGGGTAATTATGAAAATCAGTATCATTTTTCTCAAGTTCCGGCAGAAAATATCGATCCGGGAATTTTTAATTGTTTTCCCTTTGATGATGCTTACCGGTGGACTGTGAAATCGTTTGGGCCGCTGTATGTTCCCCACAAA
>BNTV01000059.1 GCA_025996865.1 Bacteroidia bacterium | reverse complement strand
CCAGAGCAGGTTTTTGTTCCTGATATCGTATTTGGTCTCGAAAAATCCGCCGATCAGCCGGTGGTCGGTATTGACCGTGATGTTGCTGAAGGTTACCGTTATCCGGGGCAGTTTGGTAAACGGGATGAAATAAAGGAAGGCGAAAGCTACGTATTTACGAGAAATGAAAACGGTAAATATCAGTTGGTTTTCACTGATGACCAAGGCGGTGAGCATACTGTTGAAACGGAGAGTTTTCCCGTCACTATTCAGGATAAGGACGGGAATGTGTATGAGATTATCAAGAATGAGGATGGATATGTGAGGACGGAAAAAAAGATATATGAAAATGCAGAAATTGATAACAAGTCTCACCAACCGATAGACACAACAAAAGCGAATCAAAAAGTAAAAGATTTAATCGTAATACTTCAGGATCGTATTAGAGAACATCTAAAGAATAGCACAACTACGTATTCCAAACTGTCTTTTGAGAATGTAGAAGTCTTAGCCTTAATCACAGAGTTTGATCCAACAGTAGGAGCTGGAGGACAATACAAAAATGGGAAGTTGTATGTTGGAACAAGAAGCTTTAAAGAAAAAAACATAGACGAAGATATATTAGCGACTATTTATCATGAATACATGCATTATCTTAATTGGCAGTATGGTGATCAATATAAAATGGCAGATTTGAAAGCAGGACTAGTATATAGCAAGACTATCCCTTGTTTCGAAAAAAGAATACAAACAGAAGAAGAATTTTTAGATATAGCATATCAATCATTTTGGAGTTACATGATGAATAATGCACCAAATAGTTCAGATAGGGAAAAATATTCAGAGTACCCTGATTTATACGAAGAATTAGATGAATTACAGCGAAAGGAGTTAGATAATTATATTCAAAAGAATAAATTAGAGCCAAAAATATCATGCATATCTTGGACATATTCTCCATCTAATTATTATAAAGATGAAATCAACGCGCATACTGAAACATTGAATGCTAATAACAAAAAAGTATTTATAATGTCTAATGAAAAGGTTAATTTTTATCATACCGAAATTAATCGCTATACGAATTTGTATAATAATACAAAAACATACGAAATTAACAACAATATAAACAGCAATGGTTATGAAAAGTAAATTATTATTTATCGTAGTATTGTTCCTAATAGCAGGAAACAAGGCAAATGCACAGATAGACACGCTCAATGTCTATTTGGAGAAGAATAAGGAATACAAATATGGAGTTGATTTGGTTTTTGAGAATAATTCAAATGACACGATATTTTTATCTACCAAATTTCGTAATTTTTCACTAGGAGGTGAAATACCGCACTCTCCGGGAATATGTATTTATTTTTATTGTAATGATAAAGAATTTACATTTAATTGGGGAGAACTACCTCCTTTGGTGTTTCCTTTTTCAAAAAAATTTGCATTAATTAATCCAAAGTCTGAAGTGAAATTTTTATTCGATATAGGAGAATATTTTAAATTTCCAGAAAAATCATTCGATAAATATGAAGTGAGTTTTTTTATAAATTATATATTTGCGAAATACATGAGCTCAGAACTCCCAACAAACATAACTTATTTCGAGACAAATCGCGTCACAATGGTAGAACCGAGTGAAGAAACAGAAATTAATAATCAATGAGCAAACATCTTTTATTCACATTAATGTTGTTACTTCCCACATGGCTGTTCTCTCAGCAGGTGTAGTTTGTGAGAGTTTATGATTGTGATAAATTGATACAACGTTCTTTGACGTAATGGAAACAGACTCAAGCGGTCCGAGTCGGGCGAAACCAGCCGATGGGAAAGAGTAGCCGAGTGGCCGTGGACAAAGGTTGAAAAAAAAAGAAGCCAACTTGGCCCGATACAACTGAATAGGGTGTACGACAAATTTCCCAATTAGTGTTTAACGATTATCAGGAGATGTCTCCACTCGCTGCGCTCGGTCGACAGGACGAGGCTGCAAAAGGGGAAAGTAGGGGGAAGAAACGGCGGCGAAGCCGCCGTTTCTTCCCCCTCCACCCACATCTCAACGTTTTATCGTCATGTCGACTAAGCCAACGAGGAACGAGGAGGCGCATGGAGACATCTACCGATAATCGTTAAACACTAATTGGGAAATTTGTCGTACACCCGATGAATCCCTTATATTTTAAAGGATTTTATTCTGAAAATAAAAAAATATTTACCATCGTTTTATTTTTCAAAAACAATGGAATAGAAAATGCTTGCAAGTGGAGAGGTCAATCTAAATGAATGGGAAGAGGTTTGGCAATATGGAACTGATGAGGCGAATACACCGCTTTGGTTACAGGATGGGGTGGCGCCGCAATGTGTAGTTGGGAATATAGGAGTTAGACGAGTTTTCATTCTAGCAGGAGTGAAACAAGGATTTGTGGATAGTCACATGATAGTGAATTATGATTGGATATTTACAAGGGAGAAAGGAGCAAATGGATATGTTACACCGAGACAATAAATTTATAATAATAATTTGTTTGATATTCTTTTTTGCATCTTGTGATAAATATACGAGATACGATATAAAAGAAACTAAGAAAATCCGTACAAACTGTATAAATAAATCACAAGTATTGCTCGGAGAAGAGTATTGGTTAGTTTATAATTCAGCAGTAGCATGGTGTACAGACTGTACTACACAAGAGGATTGGGATAGAAAATATTTATCAATCATTAGTGAAAATTGGTCAAAAAGAGATACAACAAACAATAACTAAAAATAATATGAAATGAGGTCAAAGATTAAATTTTATGAAATTCGTTCTATGAAAGAATGTATTTTGGTAACAAACACATTTATTTGTTGGAATTGGAAAATTTTGGTACAAAACATTTTATATATTGGGCTACCGCTGATTTTATTAGTGGAATATGTAAAATCAACTTATCATTTTAGAAAAAACAGGATTAGATATTGCAAAAACTGTTTTATTGATATTTAGATCTTTAGGTGGACTGATAACATATCCTATTATTGCTATATTTCTCGACAGGACGCGGCTGCAAAAGAGGAAAGGAGGGGGCGCATGGAGACATCTACCGATAATCGTTAAACACTAATTGGGAAATTTGTCGTACACCCCAGACAGAACCTTATTTTAAACCTTAAACCAAACAGAACAACCTTAGTAGGGAATAAGGTTCTGTTTTGCTACAAATTAAGAATCAAGAATTTGCGAAGTTTATCCTTGCCCGGCGTAGTATGGATTGAATAAATAAAGAGTTGATGAATGGCAGTACCCTTAACGCCAGTAAGTAAGGGGAAGATTAATAAACAAAAAAACAATTTTATGAGAAAAATGAAGAGACTTATATATCTGTTAACAGTTTTACTGTTTGTTTCCTGCTACCGGGAAGAAAGCACAAAAGTTGAGATTGACGTGACGTTGCATGTCAGGGACAATCACACTTCCCCGCTTGTCGTTACCGTTGAAAACAATACCCGTTATGCGGAGGAATATTTGTGGACTTTTGAAGGCGGAGAGCCTGCTACATCAAGTAAGCGGGATCCGGGTACGGTTACATTCACTACTCCGGGAGAACATCTCATAAGCCTTGAAGCATGGAATATTGCAGAGCGGGATTCCAAAACTTTCACTGTCCGGGTTGACAGCATCGTCAGCGCCGGTTTCGACGTACAGGCGGACATTAATAATTATGCTCCGGCAACCTTTTTCATAAACAACCGTTCGGCAGGCGGCGTTTCATACCTGTGGCTGTTTGACGGAGGACAACCCGAAGCTTATGAGGGAAGAAATCCGCCTGCGGTAACTTATCCTTCACCGGGAACTTATACGGTCGTACTTATGGTGGACAATGGCAGCGCCTTCACAACCGCAAGCAAGAGTATAGAAGTCCGCGAATCGCTGGATGCATCGTTCACAATCATCCCGTCGTTTGAAGACGAAGACGATATGGAAGCGCCTTTACGGGCTACTTTCGCGACTGAACTTCAGGGCGTGGAAAGCCTGCGCTGGGAGTGCGAAGGGGCGACGTTTACCGATGCTGCCTCTGCCGGCGCGGTCATGCTTATTCCCGCAGCCGGTACGCATACGGTTTATCTTGAAGTATCGAACGGAAAAGAAACCAAACGGATATCCCGGCAGATTACCGTAAAGGAAAACTGCAACCTGCGTACGCATAAGGATATTAAGCTGGGTATCAGTACGGCGCAAGCAACTGTCGGATCCTTTTATTCCACCCGCTTGCGCCGGGTAATAAAAAGCGGTGAAGTGAATACAGCTAATGCACCTTTGATTGATATTGCCTATTTTGGCTTTGACAATACATTTAGCCGCAACCGGTTCGTTTCGCCGGATCAACTTGAGACCACCACGCTTGTTGAGTTCGAGAATGCTTCGGCAACCCGGTTTATCAATAAACAGGAATCGGGAAATATACAGCTCAGCGTTCAGGAGTTTGAAGCGATGACTACGGACGCCTTGCTTAAAACTGTACAGATAAAGAATGAAAATAAGGAAGATGCGTATTTCGGAGATATTCCATTACCCCGAATCGTTCTCTTCGAAACTTCCGACGGATGTAAAGGGGCAATAATGGTCAAGCAGACGGTCAAGGCCGATAAAGGAGATTCATACATAGTAGCAGACATAAAAGTACAAAAAAATGACTAAAAGAATAGCGCTGTTTTTTTTCACAACAGTTATTATCACACAGGTATCGGCTCAAAGTTTCAGGATAGAAGACTTGAAAGATATGTTCGGAAAAGGAAAGCCGCTCAAGCTAAACGGAGGATTTTCAGCTAATTCCGTATTCAATGCCGGGAATGCTATATCCGGAAGGGATCCGTTTGCCTATTACCTGAACGGGAATATTAACCTGAATATTTATGGACAACTCAATTTGCCGTTTTCATTTAACTTCACCAATTCTGGCTCAAGCTACAGGCTTCCTTCCAGTCCCAACCGGTTGAGTATCCATCCCTCTTACAAGTGGATTACAGGACATATCGGTGATGTATCCATGACATTTTCACCTTATACACTTAACGGACATATATTTACTGGAGCAGGGGTAGAACTGGCGCCGGAGGGTTGGGAATTTGCCGTCATGTACGGGCGTCTTCAAAAAGCAGTGGAATACGATGAGATTCAACCGGCATTTTTGCCGACATACAAACGGATGGGATACGGCGTCAAGGCCGGCCGGATAACGGATAAATACCGGATTTCCTTAAACCTGTTAAATGCAAAAGACGAGGAATCTTCCCTGCATTTTCGTCCCGACAGCTTAGGTATTACCCCAATGGAAAATTTAGCGGGAAGTCTTTCCTTTGCTTATAAACCGGCAAAGTTTATTGAATTAGCCGGTGAATACGGATTAAGCTTGCTGACAAGCGATACACGCCTTTCCAATCAAGAACGGGATGGAATATTGGATTTATGGCAGGGAAGCAATATGTCTTCAACCTGCTACAATGCATTCAAGATGCAGGTAAACTATGTAGGAGAGACCAATAGATTGGGTATTGCATACGAACGGATTGATCCTGATTATAAAACGCTTGGAGCGTACTATTTCACCAATGATGTGGAAAATATAACATTCAACGCCTACCAGTCAATGTGGCAAAATAAACTGAATGTAGCCATGAGCCTCGGATATGAAAACAGCAATTTATCCGGAGGAAAAGCAAATCTTAATACCCGGGTCGTGGGTTCTTTGAATATAACAGGAACATTGAGCGAAAGGATTATCGCTAACCTTTCCTATTCCAATTTCCAGAGTTTTAGCGTTGTCCGTTCCGATTTTGAATTGATAAATCAGGAAATAACCCTGGATAAGCTGGATACTTTGAGTTTTGTTCAAATAAGCCAGTCGGCTAATTTAAACTTGAATCTGGTAACTAAAAAATCGGAGGTGGAAATGCATAATGTGAATATAAATTTATCCTATCAGGATGCAGCAAATAAACAGGGAGGAAAGTACCAGCCGGGTAGCGTTACCGGGATGACCAATACATCCGCTTCATATACAATCAGCTACCCTAAAAAAGGAATGTCCATTAACGGCGCTGCGAATATCAACAACAGCAGAGTGTATAATGGAAATTCTCTTACATGGGGACCTACATTGGGCGCTTCCTCGCAGATGCTCAAGAAGAAAGTTACCATTTCAGGCGCAGCATCCTATAACACAACAAATTTGGAAAGTGTAAAACAAAATGAGGTTATTTTGTTCCGCCTAAACAGTTCATACAATCCCGCAGGACGGCATTATTTCACCCTGGCCTATACCTTTCAATGGCGTTCGGCGCTAAACCGGCCGGAAACGAACAGTTCGCTTGTCACGGTCGGTTATAACTGTAATTTTTAACCTTATTAAAAGAGGTTGCCCGAAATACCGGACAACCTCCCTGTTCAATTATTTTCAGTTGTTTACTTCTTTACTTCTTTACAAACATCTTCGTTACCACACCGTTGTCGGTAGTAATTTGAATGGCGTAAAGTCCGCTTGTCAGATTGCTGACATTGATTGTATTGCTCTTTAACGCATCGTCAATCCTAATTATTTTGCCGAGGGCATCCATAATTTTCACATTTTTAATGCGTAAGCTGCCGCTTGCAATATTCAGCACATCAGCAACGGGATTCGGATAAATCACTACCTGTTCAATGCTGATTTCGTCAATGCCTGTGGGTACGAACTGTATTCTGTACGGTTCTGCGGGATTACCGTGAATAGCGTCTGTAGCGAAACTTACAACATTGCTTGCCGTGTATTCTGTGCCTGTGGCGTGGTCATACACTTTGAGCGTGAGATTTTCGCTGCTTTCGCCGAATACCATCAGGAAGCCGAGATACGGGTGCTCACTGTTCTGCGGAACATTTTGCAGTACCGCCGAGCCGCGACATTCGCCCTTGCTGTCGAATGCGGCTACTTCAATCTGTTCGCTTTGCAGTTCAACACTGTTAGCCACAACTACCGAAGTCATTGTCATTGTGCTTGAATATTTGTGAATATCTACTTGCCAACGATTTTCTGTCATTGCTGACGAAGCGCGCACCGGTGCATGATAAACCTGCGAACTTGTGCTTGGATAGTTGAACGTTTTGCTTGCCGCTGCACCCGAATTGTACATATAGCCCTCGCCGGCCCTCATATAATTGAGGTTGCCGACCCAGCCGGCAGACGCGCTCGCATAAACGCGGTAAGCGTTGTGTCCTTTAATCTGGTCGTTGGTTTGCGCTGCAAGGTTTGCCAATGCCTCATTTACAGGCAAGGTAAATTGCGGAATATAACCTATCCAGTTCCATCCATTCGCCAGAGTAATGGGCGAAGAGGCAGCAACAGCGGGAGTTCCGTCAAAGTGCAGAGTAGTTGCAGCGTTGGTTTTTACAAGATACATCTGTTCTTTTTCAACGCCTGTTAAAGTGCCTGTCCAAGAGGGGTTTTGAATGTAACCTGTCTGTCCTTTCAGCATTTCGCCTGCTGTGCCGACTCTGTCTTTGAACTGCTGTATGATTGTCGGGTTGGTGTTGAGAACATTTACCGAAATCCAGTTCCATCCATTCTGCAAAGCGATACTCTGTTCAACCATATTCAAAGCGTTGTGAATAACGGGAACGCCTGCGTCGCCTTTGATTGCGTTTGCAGTAAAGGTGAAGTTTTGCATTACGTCGTTGATTTTCGATTCAATTACGGAATAAACATTGCCTGTACTTGCGTCCCAAACTTTGAACTTAATTGCCTGACCTGCGTGTGCCGCATTGCCATGTACTGTGAGGAAAGTATAATATCCGTTGTTTGAAGGACGAATCGGCGAGGTTAATCCTACACATTCGTCTCCGATAAAGGCAGCCAGAATGTCTGTCGTATCGGTCTGATAAACGCCTTCAATCTGAATACGTCCCGTTACGGTCATTGTGCTTTCGTAGTCGGCGGGGTTGAATTCCCAACCTTCTGGTAATATGCCTGTTACAGTTAATTGCAATGGCAAGTTTTTGGTAATCGAATTACCGCTTGTAACGCCGATTTGCTCTGTGTAACTGCCCAGATTAACGCCTGACGAAATGGTAAATGTCAATTCTCTTGTTGACAATGGCTGCAAAGTGCCTGTCGGCTGATTTACGCTTAACCACTGCGGCAAATTTACGATTGAATAACTAACCGTCTGATTGCCTGCGTTTTTGATTTTCGCCGTGAAAGTCAAACTGTTGCCTGCCTCTTTGGTTAAATTAACCAGGTCGGTTTCCCAAACCAGTGCGTTGCGATTAACAAGTGCAGTCCAAGCAATCGTGTCGCTCCTGTTGCCGCGCATATCGTAAATATCTTTTACTTTGATATTCAGCGTTTTTCCTTCGAGTATCGAGAAATAATCGCCCGGGTATTCCATTGTGATTTTGTTTGCAGAGGTAACAAAAGTGATTGGCACAGCAATATTATTGTCGTAAGTAACGGTAATATTGTTTGAAATAACCATTGAGGTTTGAATATCCTCGTTGAAAGTTACCGAAAGCTCATCGCCTGCGCCGTAAATGCCGTTTGCGGGCGAAGGTGCGCCGAGCGCCTGCGGTTTGGTCATATCCTTGTAGCCGACAATGGCATTGGTGGAGTAAGTCGAAAGCAGCGTTCCAATGGCGTTACTCACAATATTAACCGAAGCCGTTGTAGCGCGAAGTTCATACTGTCCGTCAGCGGTAGGCATTGGCCATTCATAAGTGATTGCCGCGCGATCTACACCATTTAACCTGATATTTTCTCCTGTGCCGTCTGTATTGGTCGGGCTATTGAAAAGATGATCCGGGTAGAAGGTGCGCGCCGTAGTCCAAACAGGCGTGCCTGCTGCGCGGTATTCGAGGCAAATATAGCCGAAATTCGGGAAATTCACGTCAAAATTTTGCAGCGTAACGCTCAATTTTACAACACCATTTTCGCTCGGACTTGCGGTATTGACAATAAAGTTGTTTGCTGGAGCGGAAATCGCTACATCGCTGCAAGCGGGTACAAAGTGCGCCGTTACCCAAGCCGTGTCTGCCACTGTTTCGGGTTCGCAGAGCGATTTCAAAATAATTCCGATATTGTCGTAGTCATCAACAGTTCCTTTGCTTATCGCCAAAGTTTTTGTTAAAACCTCTCCTGCGCGAACAAGGAATGTTCTGCCGTTGCCAATGCCGATTCCGTCTATTTTGAGTTCCGCGCCGTTGGGGTTGGTTGCCTCATCTACTGCTACCATAAACCATACATCATTGTTTGTCTGGCTTTCGTTCTGCAAAGCCAAAGTGAAAATAGCCGTGCGGTTGGCAGGAACGTTCAATACCTGCGCTGCGCTTGATACTTCTATTACAGGTACTTCTACCTGCATTGTTGCTTCCTGCAAAATATGCTGCCCGGGCTGGTAGTATTTACTCAATACTTCGCCTTCGTAGGGGCAACTTGTCTGTCCGCCGCGCGTTTTAAAGGCAAAAGTACCGCTTTCGGTGTAGCCGTAGTCAACGGTAATTTCATCTACCGTACCTTCTTCGGCAAGTACAAAACCTGTTGTTTTGTTTATTCCGGTGCTGCTGCCTGTGCTGCCGCCTGTTTCTGCTTTAAGCGAACCTTTTACCTCAATTTCGATACCTACGCCATTGATATCTACGCCTGTTGTAAGTCCGATTGTGGGCGTAATGTTGAAGCCCCAAGTGTGAGTATAGGAACTGTTGCTTGCGGTTGCTTCGCTGTATTCGATAGTTGCGCCGCCGCCAAAGGAGTAGTTGCCTTTGTGCTGCATTTCAACCTTTTCCTTTTCGTTTTGAGCCAAAACCGCTTCCCACATTCCTATCTGGTTGTTTGCCCAGAGAATGGAATCCACAAAACTTGTCATCTGCTCGCTATCAGGTTTCCAGGATGAAGGGAAATGGATTGTGTAACTTAAGCCGTCGTAAGAGCTTGTACGGCTGAAACCTTGCTGTCCTTTAAACGCCTCGTCAAGATTCCATTTTCCGTAATTCGGGTCTGTGGTTGGAAGGTTTGATACATATACCGGCGACTGAATATCTGACGATACCGGTGTGCCAGCAGGCATCAAACGCAGAGCAATGCTGTTTTTCTATTTCGGAATCATAATATCTTCGAGTTCCATTGCGGTAAAGGCAAATCGGGTGGAAATGTCAGGTCCGTAGGCAATGGAATTAGAAGAGGCAATTTTGTATTCGCCGTTACCTGCCATAACAGCGCCTTGAGTCGCTCCCTTGAAAATTCTGAAACCTTTTGTCAAACCATAGATAATATTTGTCGAGTTGCGATAAATACATCGCCCGGTGCACCTACAAAGTCGGTAGAAGACGAGGTTTGAAAACGCTCGTTAAAGGTAGTTGTTATCGAACATTCGTTTTCATACGAATAGGTCTGTTCCGACGAGATATTGGTTGCAAGGTCGGCTTTTGTGCCTACTTCCGTAATTACGCCTGCGCCAAGTCCTACAAAGGTAGTTACATTTGCGCCGAGCGAAGTGGTAAGGTTCAATTCTTCGGTCAGAGTAGCGCCTGCGCTTAACTTTGAGGTAGAAGTAATGGTTTTTCCGCTTTCAAAATAAGCATAAGAGCCGCTGCCCGGAGGGTCGCGAAGGATTGCTGTGAGCTGGTCGGGTCCTGAGGTCATAAAGTTATTGCCTTTGCCGTCTTCGCCTATTTGCCACGCCTCAAGCGGCGTTGTTCCCATATTCCAGTAATAACTTACCGCACCCAGAGCGAGCGTTGCAAAAATATCGCCGCTTGCCGTAGTAAGATTTGGCGCGCCTGCCATAAATGAGTAGTTTAAAATGCCTGCACTGTCCATTTCCAAACTTTCGGGCTGCGGCGTAACCTGCAAATTGTTTGTCAGATTTACCGTGCCGTTGCTGACAGGATATGTTACCGTAACTGTGGGGTTGGAAACATAGTTGGTATATTCTTCGTAGGCATTGAAACGCAAATCGTATTTATTGCCCTGTTGAAATACCGGCTTGCCAAACATATACGTGCTGTCGTTTTCATTAAATAAAGCAATATTTTCGTTTATACCTTGAATCTCGTCTTTGAGTTCAAATGTTTTTTCGCCGAAATAATCCACTGCCTGTCCGTTGTCAATCTGTTTTACTCCAAAGGTAGGCGTTGCCTGATATTTGAAAGTCCATTTGGAGTTGTAACGCACTGTGTCCGATTGTTCGGAATATTCCCAATGGTCAACCACGCCGGGGCGGTTAGTAACAAAAGTTGAGTCAGCCCACGTGCGGATTTCCGCTTGCAGATAACTTGCATCGGGTACGGCGGTTGCCGTCAAATCAATGTTTTCCGCATTTTCCTTGACAATCAAAACCGACTTTCCGTAGCCCTGCGTTACGCTTATGGGCTGAATATTATACGGCTCGGGATAAACCATTGCCGAAAACTCGCCTGTCTGCGGGCTGACGTGAATGATAATGTCTTTTTGATTGTAATCAACCCTTGTGCTGTCGTCCGACAAACCTCCCGATTTTTTCCACTGTCCGTTGTTGTGGTAGTAAGTGGCGGAAACAGGAGTCTCTGAGAAATTATACGCCAGATTGGTAGTATTTAATACAATGCTGTCCACACCGATATTATTTACCGATTCGCCAAAGCCGAGCGGTTTGCCGTCTTCGGTATTACCGCCTACAACGCGACCAATGAATTTTACTTTCGTCTGGTCTTTAAATCTTATATTTGCCAAAGGGGCATTATAATTCAGATTTAAGCTATCTGCATCTTTGAGATAACCGCCATTGGCAAAGGTATGTCCCTGTTTTACCACGCGGACAGAATGAACGCCGATAGGCACGCTGATTTCAAAATTGCCGTTGTTTTCCGATTTTACAACCGTGCCGTTTGACATTGTAAGTATCTGTCCGTCAACTTCAAACGAACAGTCAGCCACAGGATAGCTACCGCCTTCGTACTCCACTTGTCCGCGTACCATAAATGACGATATGTCTGTAAAATTGACATTGCTGTACGAAGCCGACTGCTGATTGAAGTACAGCGGCTTGTTGGTCGGGTTGAAATTGTGATTTGGCAAAGACGGCACAATGGTAAACATAGAGCCGTCTCCCGTGTAGGGAATGGTGTTTAGAATATACGCTCCGTTGCTGTCGGTAACGGTACGGATAGAGAGTTGCTCGGTAGTCGGTACTACATCTGAGTGCATATTTATGCCGCCATTGTAAATCAGTGCGCCGTGATTTTCGTTAAATACGCCATTTTGTTTTGAAATATCAAAAATCTCGTCTCCTGTCTGTTCGTCTAAACGATAATAGAGTTTCAAGCCGTCTTCTTTGCCCGAAATATAAGCGTTGTAGTTGTTTTTGATTTCCGTTGCGGTAATATCGCGGTTCCACAGGCGAATTTCGTCCATATAACCGTTCATATTATACAGATTATTTAATGTCAAATTGGATCCGAAATAAATGTTGTTGTAGTAGGCGGCGGAACCTGTCGGGAAAGTCCAAACCTGAGTGTCGGATTTTACCAATGTCTGTACCGGCTCGCCGTTTATATATAAAACTGCCGTGCCTGTTGTGCCTGAACACTGATAGGTAACGCTGATATGTATAAAAATATGTCTCTGTACCGGCACAGTAAAAGTATAATTGTCGGTTGACGTAGAACCTCTATATACTCTCAATACTATATTCGAACTGCCATTAATGCACAATCCATATTTGCCTCCTGCTTCAAACAGATAATTGTCATACACTGAATTGTTTTGATTTCCAAAATTTACCCACGCTTGAAATGTAAAAGCAGAATTAGAGAGCGTACCTGTTTTATATGGCGTTTGGATATATGTCTTTGACGCGTTGATAAATTCAAGTCCCCTGTTGGCATAGTCCGATTCGCCCACAGCCATAACACTAACTCCTTCTACCGCAATATCATTCGCATACGAAACCTTTCCGCTTGCTATGCCGTAGGGCTGCTTAAAGCCGGTGGAAACAAGCGAGCCGCCTTCGTTGGCAACGCCGTTGCACTCTGTCCAAGCCACTACGCGATAGTCGTAATACGTTCCTGCTGTGGCATTAACATCGTCAAAAGAGTATTGCAGCAAACCCGACGAGGCAACTTCATATATCTGCTGTTCGGCAGCGTTAGGCATATTCTGTATTTTTTTCATAATGGAAAAACGGGTAAAACCTGCGCCTGAACTTACTTTCCACGTGATATTTACACGGTCGTTGTAAAATCCCTTTGACACGCTCAGGTCGGAAATTTCGCCTACATTGCCGGCGGGTCTTACAATCGCTGCCGTTGTGGCTTTTGACGCATATTCGTTTGAACCGTCATAAGCGCGGACTTCGTAAAGATAGGACGTACAAGCCGCCACGCTGTTATCAATATATTCTTTTATGTCTGTGGTAACGGTGGTAAGCAACTCGTATGAATTGTTGCCTGCCTTGCGGTAGAGGCGGTAACGGAATGCGCTGCCTGTGCGTCCGCCATCTGTTCCCCATGTTACTTTTATTGTATTGTTGCTTTGCAGATTGGCATTAATGGCAGTCGGCAGAATTTTGTTGGTGGCAATGTTAACCTTTGACGATATGGCATTATAATTGCTGTTGTCATAAGCAAATTTGCCGCGAGCCACCAAAAAATAATAGTCGTTTGTTCCAGCGTCCACTTCGGGACAGGGAAAGGTTACGCTTGGATTAGTTTCGCTGTAACTGTACGCTTTTGTAACGTTAACCGTTTGCCACGCGCCTGTTCCTTTGCGCCATTTGATTTGATAATTATCAACTGCCGAACTCGAAGTGCCTGCCGTCATATTCCACTGAAGTTTTATCTCGCCGTTGTTTGCCGAAGCCGTCAAACCGCTTGGGCATGGATAGGCAGGTACGGAATAGCCGCTCGACAATATGGAAGAATATGGCGGCTGCATGTCATATCTGCCGTTGTCGGCATAAATGATATGCGAAGAATTGAAATACGCCCTGTTGCGTGCCGGTAGTGTTATTGAGCCGAAAGCCGTAGAGGAAGTACAGTCGTATTTTGTTTCGGCTTGAGGATAGGCATTATCAATTTTGACATTCTTGGCATTGTAGTAGCCGTTGTTTTTAACAGTGCCTTTGTCATCATATTCAACATAACTGTTGATACTTGCCGCAACGGTAATACGTCCGTCCGACTCGATAGTATAACTGCTAACTGTCGGCGCGTGCATACTGTTGCCAGCGTGCCACACTTCAAAAGGATCTTGCTTATTGTTAAGATACCACGTTCCGGAGTAGTTGCCATTATCGTTCTGGTGCCAGTACGCATTAACGCGGAAAGCAACAGGCTGGGTGCCGAAAGTGCTTGAATTATAATCAATCATAAGTTCAAGGTAAGTACACGAATGGGTACTTATTATAGAGCGATAAACTTTTATCGTCGTCCATTCAGTTCCAATCTGTACCATACCACGACCATCCTGGTTGGAGTAACCTTTAGTAGATGGCACAGAAGACGATACTTTTCTAACATCTATCCAATACCAGTTGGCTTCTTTCTGATCTTTGCATCTAAATTCCAGAATTTTAGTCCAGGAAGTTCCGTTATAAAATTCCAGATTGCTGTAAGTAGTAAGATCCGATCGCAAATAACGGTCGCTGCCTACATCATCGTAAAAAGGAATCAGCATATCTGCCCTTGAACTGTTAAAGGCGGCGGAAGAGTAGGGAGTAAAACCTTTACCGTTGAAAGGGAACGAGTTGGGGTCAGGCGTAACCGCTCGCGCAGCCGCCGGCAAAAATAGAACTGCTAAAAGCAGGAGGAAGCCTGTAAACATTCCATTTTTCAAAAAAATGGAATGTTTGTTCGTTCTACGGCGCGGGGCATTGCCGCCGCCGCCGTCTTTTAGAGACGGATAATTATCCGTCTCTACGATTGTTTGATTTGTAATTTGTTTTTTCATGAAAATTAAAAATTAATGTAAAGATGCAATGCATTGCGTCTTTACGGTCATATTTGCGGCAAAAGTAATATGTAAAAAAATAATCGAGTGGACAATTCGTACATTTATTCTTGCCAAATCGTAATTTGAGGCATTTTTTTAGTGACAAATCGTGTATTTTTTCATCTTCGATTACGATTTGACATTAAAATAAAGTGTCTATAAATTGATTCTCAGTATATTAATGTTACTTGTGTGACTAAAATCCGAGGAGTTGAGGGGATGATGAGGGGTCGCTCTACCCCGGGCTGCGCTTCGCTTGCCGCGGGGTTACCCAAGTAGAAGACCTTACGGTCTTCCGGGTTCAGCACCTCAATTTAATATTTAGCCAAAAATTGGAGAATTTTATGTATATTTGCAGCCGGAGAATTTTACCCCCAACCCCCTAAAGGGGGCTTTAGTGTCTGCGATGATGCACATTGTGCTACGGTAAAGTCCCCTTTAGGGGATTTAGGGGTAATTTTGCGGAAAATCAGAATAATCAGTAAAATCAAATGGAAATCACAGTTCAGACAATATACTTCACAGCGCTGGTTCTGCTCATTCCTGCTTTCACAGCCGGGACGTGCATGACGCTGACGGTTTTTTCGCGCCGCAACTGCCTGACGCGGCAGGAAAGGATGCTGAAAAATATCGTTATCCTGTACTTGTCGATGGCATTTCTGTCATGGTTTACCATTTTCAGCTATGTCTTTTTTCCTGAGTTGTTCGTGTTCCTGAATATTCCCTGCCTGGCAGGTTTTATTCTCGCCCCGGTATTCTTTTACCGTGTTATCCGTTCCCTGACACGGTTGGAACAGGCGGAACGGTTTTCGCCGTGGCATTACTTCGTTCCCGCGCTGCTTGGGGCGGTCTTCCTCGTATGGTCGCTGCTTGTCCCTTTTGATGCGCAGTTGGAAATTGTCAGGAGCAGACAATTAGTCGTAGCCGGGGAATATGAGGCTTATTCGCGGTTTTTTACAACAAAACCGCTACTGCGGATGATTTTTATACTTGTTTACTATGGTTTTATCGCCCGCCTGCTTGTCCGCTACTATCGCCGGGCAAATGGTGCGGACGTTCCGGTGCGCAAGCCTGCCCGCTGGATGGTGTTCCTGATTGTTCTTTTGCTGGTTTCCGTGTTTTCCTCCGCCATGTCCACGCTCCTGTCGAGAAACGAGATAGCTGGTTCCGTATGGACGGCTGTTACGACTTTTTGCATGTCGGGGCAGTACATTGTGCTGACTTTCCATATTGTTCGCCGCAGATACCTGCCTTATGTCGTGTATCCGGAGCCGGAGGAAGAAGTGGAAACGAAGCAGGAAGTCGAAAAAAATGAAGAAAGCAGGGAGCAGGAAGACGACCGCCGGTTTCATTCGGGCAAACTGACGCGACGGCGGGTGAATGCTTATTTCCGCAAGGAAAAACCGTACCTGCAAACGGATTTTAAGATTACCGATTTGGCGGAGGCGATGGATGTAAACCGCAGCGTCATGTCGGGATTTATCAACAAGGCGTATGGCATGAATTTCAACCGTTTTCTGAATCAGTGGCGGATGAGGGAACTGGAACGCTTGCAGGCTTTGCCTTCCAATAAGGAGAAAAATATTTCCGAACTGATTGGCAAGGCGGGATTTACGGAGGAAAGGCAGTATCAACGGACTAAAAAGTCTGAACTGTGATTTTAAGAATGATTTTTTTGATTTATATGATTGAATGTTAGAAATTTATAAATAAAGATTATATGATTATTATCCGAAAAGTATCCTATTATCACCAAGCCTCGCAGAGGCGACACTTTATTAACCGTATGCTTTAGCTTACGGAAAAAAGAAATGCCACCTCTCTACAAAGTCCCGCAGGGACGACACTTTGGCGCATTTCAAGTGTCGTCCTTGCAGGACTAAAAAGAAGTTGGTATTGCACATCCGTAAGCTAAAGCATACGGTTAATAAAGTGATGTCCTTGCAGGACAAAATAACAGGACACGATGCGGATAGTCATAATCAAGTTAAAATCAAAGTATAGATAATAATAATCACAAAAATCAAATGGAAATCACAGTTCAGACGATACAGGCATTGGCCTTTTCCATACCCGCCGCATGTGCACTGGTATGTCTGGTAATGCTGCTGCTTGATATTTCATTCAGCCGGAAAAGCAGGGAGGAAAAGCAGTTGCGGTTTTTCCTGTCGCTTACTTTCGGGGTTGCCGCTTTATGCTGGCTGGGACTTGTGCTTCAGGTGATTAATCACAGGGCGTTTGCCTGCTATTCTTCGGTCTTTCTGCTGACGCTGATGCTCGACCAGATTTTGATTTACCGCTTTGTGCATATCATAACGGATACTTCGGGCGGCAACAGCCGTTTTAGCCGCCTGCATTACCTTGTACCTGTTTTGTTGACTGTCGTGTCGGTAACGACAGGCCTGATTGTCCCTGTTGAACAGAAGGAGGCGGTTATTTACGGTAGCGGCGTTGGGAATCGCTGGTTTGCAGTGCTGTACGGTCTGACGGGCATTGTCTTTGTCGTGTATAACACCCTTTATCCCATTCTCGGACGGTTTCGGATACGCCGCTACCGGCGCGGTATTGCAGATTATTCCGCCGATGCGCAGCGTACTTCGCTGAACTGGCTCCGAATTATACTGGCACTGACGCTGATAACCATACCGGTTCCGCTTTTCGGGATGTTGTTCAATGTGGATGTTTTTTCGGGTTTCTATTCCTCCATGCAGGGAGTGCTTCCGTCCTTTTTCGTTTATCCGATACTGTGTTACAACCTGCTTTCGGACAATTATGTGGTTATTGTGCCGGACGATGAAAACCTGCCGGACAACGCCGCCGCCGAAATAGACCCGAAACGCTTTGCCCGCTACCTGCGCGATAAAAAGCCTTACCTGAACCCGCAACTGCGGATAACGGACGTGGCTGACGACTTGCACAGCAACCGCAATTATGTATCGTCATTTATCAATAAGACATACGGAATGAATTTCAGCCGCCTTATCAACCGCAACCGCTTGAAGGAACTCAAGCGGTTGCGCCTCTCGCCCGACCACAGCGAAAAAGACAATCTGGAACTTGTGCTGATGGCGGGTTTCAGCAGTTACCGGAGCTACCTGCGCGTGAAAAACAGGGAGGATAAGATGAGTGTGTTGAAAGAGTTTTGAACAAGCTCTTATTTCTCACACCATTTTCTCCACCCCCCAGACAAAAGCGTGAACCCCCTGCATTTCCGTCTCGACATCCATTTTGTGGATTCTTTCGAGCAAGGCATCCGTTTTTTCGTCGGGAACGACAGCCAGAATAGCGCTGTTGAGCGTAGGCCAGGCATGGTTGCCGTAGTGCGGCTCCCCTTTAACGGAGCCGCGACCTTGTACTGTTTCCCACATCGTGAAACCGCGGATACTCATGCGGTCTAATATCGTTATCAGTTCATCTTGAAATGCCTGATTGTATGTTATAAATACTGATTTCATATCTTTGCGCGTTTTAATTTTTTTGCGTGTTTCCTTCTCGCCCGTTTGATGCCGTTAGCGCCGAAGATGGAGTAAAGGGCTGGAACATACACCAATGTCAGAATCGTTGAGAATGAGAGTCCGAACACTACGGCTACACCCAGCGGTTGCCACATGGCAGAGCCTGCTCCTCGCGGAATTGCCATTGGAATCATACCCAAAACCGTTGTACAGGTGGTCATCAAAATCGGACGCAAACGGGAGCGACCGGCATCAGTAATCGCCTTATCGACCGACATGCCCCGCTCTCGATTCAGGTTGGCGTAATCAATAAACACAATACCGTTTTTCACCACGATACCAATCAGCATCACAATACCGACCATACCCATCAAACTTAATGATTTGCCGGTAATCATCAATCCCAAATACACCCCTGCAATACCGAAGAGAAGCGACAATATGATAATGAACGGATAGGTAAGCGACTCAAACTGCGCTGCCATCACAATATACACGAGGAGCACACAGAGAATCATCAAAACACCCAATGCAGCGTTGGATTCCTGTTGGTCAACGATTGAACCGCCAATGCTGATGCCGATTTCAGGTGGAATTGTGCCGTCTTCACGCATTCCGGCAATGACTTTATCAACGCCTTCAACTACTTCACTCAAAGCGGCTTTGTAGATAGAACCCTGTATCTTGTTGACCCGTTGACGGTTTTGCCGGTCAATCTGCGGCAAGGTTGATTTTTCATTCACAGTTCCCAATTCACGAATGCGAATAGGGATACCTTGTGCATTGTAAACCGTGATATTTTCAATATCTTCAAGGGATTGGCGGTTCTCTTCCTTGTAGCGTACTACAATGTCGTACTCATCGCCCTCTTCACGGAATTTAGTCGTGTAAGACCCGTTGATACGGTTGCGGACATAGCTGGCGACAGTCGCTGAATTAAGTCCGTTTTCCGCTAATTTTTCACGGTCGAAATCCACTTGGTATTCGGCACGATAGTCCTCACGTGTGATGTTCAAGTCCTTCAGTCCTTTCACATCAACCAACCGCTTTTTAAATTCTGCTGCAATCTTATCGGTCAATGCCAAATCGTAACCGTAGATTTCCACATCCACCGTACTTGCGCCGGAACCCATCATACCGCCGCCACCGCCGGGAGTGACAATGTATTTATACAATTCCGGCATATTCGATAAATCTTCACGCATGCCTTCGCCAATATCATATATGCTGCGCTTGCGTTCGTCAGCGGGAATTGTGCGGAAACGGAAGGAAATCAAGCCGGTGCCGTTCGTTTGCATTGCTGCAAATGAATTGTCTTCATCTGCCTGACCCACAGAGAACGTACGTGTTTTAACTTCGGGGTATTTTTCTTTCACAATTTCATTAAAACGCATGGCGGTTGCACGGGCGACTTCCATCCGTGTACCGGTCGGCAAATAAACGGTTGCCGTAATCATATCGTTGTCTGTTGCCGGCATAAAGTCGGATTTAACTATTTGGAATGCCGGAATCATAATAATTATAACGGTTGCAAGCGCAATCAGGAATGTTTTCCAACGGTTGCGTACGCAGGCATTCACTACGTTTTTGTACCACTCGTCCAAATGGTCTAACATACGACCAATCGGGGCATGCATTTTGTCAAAGAATTTCCCTTGTGTATTGGTCAATCGCAACAATTGCGAACAAAGCATCGGTGTCAATGATAAAGCTACAGCCAACGAAACGGTAATCATAATCGTAATCATCCAGCCCAATTCGCCAAACATCACACCGGCAAAACCGGTAGCCATGGTCATCGGGAAAAATACCGCAATGATGGTCAAAGTAGAGGCGATAACCGCCACGCCTACTTCATTGGTGCCGTGAACAGCCGCTTGTTTGGGCGTAGAACCGTTTTCAATGTGCTTGGTCACATTTTCCAACACCACAATCGTGTCGTCCACCACCAAGCCGATTGCGATGGTCAGGGAGGAGAGCGATATAATGTTCAAACTGCCGGTTTTTGCCATCAAATAGATGAACGACGCCACCAAGGAAACCGGGATGGCCAGCACCACAATCACAGTGGCTCGCCAACGTCCCAGGAAGAACATCACGACAAACACCACAAAGACGATTGCCAGAATAATCGTTTCAGTCAATGACTTGATGGATTCTTTGATAAAATCGGATGTATCCATCATCATCGTCAGTTTGATGTCCGGCGGCAATGTTTTTTGCAATTCAGGCATCAGCTTATTGACCGTATTCGCAATCGACACCGTATTGGAGCCTGATTGTTTTTGTACAATAATCATAGCCCCTTTCACTTCGTTGGTGTAGGATTCCTGGATACGGCTTTGCAGCGTATCAGCCACAGTCGCCACATCTTTCAAATAGACATTTCGTCCGTTTTGACTGCCCACTACCAGGTAAAGCAAGTCTGCGCTGTTTTTCAATTCACCTTCCATACGAAGCGTATAGGTGTTGGTTCCTATATCGAAACTGCCGGCCGGCATATTCAAATTTTCTTGATTAATCACGCTGGCGATTTTCTCAACGGAAAGATTATAGGCTTCCAGTTTATCGGGCGACACATTCACTTGAACCTGCCGTTTCGGTGCGCCCACAATCGTCACCGCACCCACGCCATCTACACGGTTGAGCGGATTGGCGATTTTATCGTCCAGAATCTTATACAGCCCGTTCATACTTTCCTTTGCCGTAGCCGTATAAATGACCACAGGCACCATATCCGTACTAAACTTGAAAATAATCGGGTTGCTCACGTCGTCCGGAAGGGAACTGCGTACCATTTCAATTTTATCACGCACGTCGTTGGTTGCAATATTAATGTCCGTTCCGTAGTTAAATTCCAAGGTAACGAGCGACATATTGTCTTTGGACTGGGAGGTAATCTTTTTCAGATTTTCCACCGAGTTCAAGGTATTTTCCATTGGACGGGTCACGTTCGTTTCGATATCCGAAGCGTTTGCACCGGCATAAGCCGTGATGACCGTCAATGTATTCGTCTCAATCTCCGGAAACAAATCCACAGGCAACTTACTCAAGGAAAACAGCCCAAAAATGGCGACTCCTACAAATATAAGCGCGGTGGTAACCGGTTTTTTAACCGCTGATGAATATAAACTCATACTTTTTTTAATTAAAAATTGAGAATTGAGAATTGAGAATTAAAAAAATATTGGATGCTTTTCGTAATTCGTAATTCGTAATTCGTAATTTGATTTTTATTCTTTAATTATCTCAACTGCTGTTCCGTCAATTAAACGGGCATGCCCGGCCGTTATCACTACATCTCCTTCTTTTATGCCGGATAAAATTTCATACTTGTCACCCAGCCGTTGTCCCAATTCTACTTTGTTGTATTTAGCAACGCCGTTTTCTACGGTATATACATATTTATCATTGGCTCCTGCTTGTTTTTGCACAGCTGCATCGGGAACTACAATGCTTTCACCGAATCCGAAGCTTAGCGTTACGCGGGCGTACATTCCCGGACGGACTTTCAGGTCGCTGTTATTAATCGTTACTTCCGTGCCGAATGTGTGCATATTGGCGTCGATGGTCGGATAAATCAACGTTACTTTTCCGGTAAACAATTCATCTTCATACACTTCCAATTTGATATGGACGGGCATGCCTGTTTTCACCTTGGAAAAATAGGATTCCGAAACGTTGATAACCGCTTTCAGCGGATTCATTTGCTGTACCGTCAATACCGGCTGCTGGGCGAAAACATCCCCGTTGTCGTAATTGCGGGCGGTGACAGTTCCGCTAATCGGGCTGAGCAACTGGGTATTGTCCTGCAAATTCTTAATAGCCGTTTTCAAAACATCAATCTGCGTTTTGATTTGGTCAACGGATTGTTGTGCAATGCCGCCTACTTTCAACAATTCGCTGTATCGTGCATAATCTTTTTCCAAATTTGCCAATTGCGTGTTTTGTTGCTGCAAATTGGACGCATCCATTTGCACCAATAATTGACCTTTATGCACCCGGTCGCCGATTTCCACATAAATTTTTTCGATACGTCCCGGCACGGCAGGCGTAATCTGGTTAATCACATCCGCTTTGACCGTAGCCGTATAGGTTGCAGTCTTTTCTACCGAATCCGATTTTGCAACGGTTGTATTTACTTTGACTTTGGCGACAACAGCGGCGGCCGTATCCTCCTTTTTTTTACTCTGGCTGCAGGAAATCAGCATGGTTATACCGATAAGCGGTAATAAACTAAAAAATTTCTTAGTCTTCATATTATTTTATTTTTGTTTTTATTGTCCAATAATTTTTTCATAATCCGCTTTTGCCGTCAGATAATCGGATATCGCTTGCTGGTACGACAGACGCGATTGTGTAACCGCTAATGCCGCATTTTGCAATTCAATCATGATGCCCATACCGGTTTCATAACGTTTAGCGGAAATATCGTAAGCTTTTTGTGCGAGGGTGGTAGCCTTTTTGGCGGTATTCACCTGTTTTACCGCTTTATCCATATTGTCGAGTGCGGTGCGCGCCTGTACGCTCAGTTGATTTTCAGCATAATCGCGTTGCATTTGCAGCTGGTTAATCTGTATCTTAGTTTGTTTTAATTTCGTGTTATTGCCCAGATGAAAAATAGGCACGTTTAATTGTAATCCTACTATCAAGCCTTGTCCGAACCAGCTTGTATTTGCCGGTGTAGGAGGTGCGGTAGGATTCATGAAACTGACAGATTCTTTATTTCCTTGTCCTGCATAAGTGTATTGACCGAAAGCAGCCAGCGTAGGCATGAGCTGTGTGCGTTGCAGTTGCAGCGACTTTTCCAATTGCAGTTGCTGAATATTCAACTGTTGCAAATCGGTATTGTTAGCCAATTCAATGCCTTGCTTGCCGTTTAGCCCGACAACATCGTTTTCAAATTCGGACAAATTACCTTTAACCGTCAAGGACACGGATACATCTACGCCCATCAGCACTTTCAGGTACATCTTCGCTTGGGCGATTCCGTTTTCAACCTGTAAAAGATTGGGCTGCAAATTGGTCATTTGCACTTCCGCCGAAATATAATCGTACTCGGCAGCGACTCCCAATTCAAAGCGTTTTTTTGCTTCATCATAATTACTTTTTGCAAGCTCATAACCTTCCTGTAATACTTTATACGAATCCTGCGCCAACAGAATCTGGTAATAGGCTTTTGTTACATCGTTGCGTAGCGTTATTTTCGAGGCGCGCGCTTTTTCGACGGCCATTTGCATTTCCAACTCGGTCAGTTGAATGGATTTCCACAATGAAGGAGCTATAAGAGGCAACCCCAATTGCAATCCCAACGATGCCGTAAAGTCTGTGGGCAAGTCTATTCTCATCCCGGCCAGGGACATGGTTGCCGGCGTTAAGTATTTGCCGTATTGACCGGTACCATCCAGCGTTGGCAATAGCCCGTACCAAGCTGCCTTTTTTGAATAATCAACCCTTGCTATTTCCTGACCGGCAATTTGAATCGTAGGATTTTCGCTGAGCGCAATTTCAATTGCTTCGTCTAAGTTCAATTCCAAGGAAGCAGGTTTGTTTTGAGCATTCATCAGCCAAGGGCTTAAAAGAGCGATTGCCGCGATACTCATTTTTTTGCTTAAATTCATTTTCATAAAATCTTTTTATCTATTATTTTTTTACCTATTTAATTCGTTTACAAGCTTATCAACGCGTTCATTCCCCATCGGAGTTGAAATTCCCCGTATAAAATTGAGAATAATCGCCCGTATAAATTCATCGGCTGAATATTTATCCGTGGGAATGTAATTGTCTTCCATCAACGCCTTGAATTGGCTTTTTAGCAACCACAACAGGATTTCAAAATTGACGTCGTCACGCAAGAGACCTTGTTCTCTTCCTCTTTGAAACAAAGGCATGAACGTATTGACTCCTTCTTTTTGCCTGCATTCGATTTTTTCATAAATGTGCGAATGGTATTTTTTCAGGTCGTGTATTACCGATTTGTTCACGTCTTTTGCCTCTCTCAAGTGTTTGGCATAGATAAGCATTAACGCATCCACTACATTCTTTGAATCTTCCGTCATCTGTTTAATTTCCCGGTCGGCTTTACCCATGTGATAATTGACACATTCTTCCAAAAGTTCTTCTTTGTCGCGAAAAACTTCGTAGAGCGTTCGCTTGGAAATACCCATTTCATTGGCGATATCAGACATGGTAATACTCCTTATCCCCTTCTGAAAGAAGAGTGTAGTTGCATTTTCGATAATTCTGTCTTTTAATTCCATACGATTGCTTACTGTCTGTTAAGACAAATGATATTGATAAATATTTTAAAACCGGCTGCAAATCTACGAAAACTTTTGAAACAAAAAAAGTTTTTTTGGTTTTATTTTGTTAATTCGGAAAAAAATTCCGGTATAATTCAAAAATTAATTTCTATCTTTGTGAAAAGTAATTAAAACATACAATTATGTTACGAGCGCGAGTACAAGTTGTTGAAGACCAAAAAGGTATCCCGACAGGAGTTTTTATTCCCATAAAAGTTTGGGAAAGTTTTAAACATCAATATCCTGATATTGAGGATTTTGACGAAAACATACCTCAATGGGAAAAGAATTTTATTGATAAACGGTTGGAGACTATCAATCGGCACCCCGAAAGACTACAACCTATCAATACTCTTTTTGAAAATCTTTAAGACATCCAACAAATGTACAAGGCTTTCTATCTGAATGAAGTTCGCGAAGATATTAAGAATGCGAAACAGTGGTATAGAGAACAACAAGAAGATTTAGAAGAAAAATTCATACTGTCATTGAAAGTTACGATTTCTAATATTCTAAAAATGCCTTCTGCTTATGCCATAAGATATAAAAAAGTTCGAATAGCTCATACCAAGATTTTCCCATATAACATTCATTTTTATATTGATGACGAAAAAAATCAAATAATAATCACAGGTATTATTCATAATAAAAGAAGAGATGCTCTGCGTCTTGACAGAAATATAAAATAAAACGATATAACAATCAGATTTTTTTAATATAATTAACATAAGAGATTATTCATGAAACGAAGAGATTTTTTAAAGGCAGGAGGAATCGCGTTGACAGGAAGTCTCACATTTCCCAACTTGATTTATGCCCAAATGGATAAAAAAGAAAACTCCCCAATGATGATGTTAAACCATTTCAACGTAACGGAAAACGATTTGAAGAAAGTAATGGCTGTCGCTTTGGAAAAAGGCGGCGACTACGCCGATTTGTTCTTTGAACATACATTTTCCAACTCGCTGGTTTTACAAGACCGCGCCGTAAACCGCGCAAGTTCGAATATCGACTATGGCGTGGGAATCCGCGTTGTATCGGGCGACCAGCAAGGATACGCCTTTGTTGAAAACACCGACGTGAACGAAATGATTAAAGCGGCGAGAGTGGCTTCCCGCATCGCAAACGGACGAGCCAAAACACCGCCCGTCAAAGTGGACGAAAAGACTTTCAAGACGCATTATCCCATCTTGAAATCATGGGAAGATGAATCCGTTAAGAACAAAATGCCTTATCTTCAAAAGCTGAATGACCGGATTTTTGCGTTGGATTCGCGGGTAATCAAAGCCAATGTGTTTTTAACCGACGAAACATCATACATTCTTTATTATAATTCCGAAGGCGCACTTTGCCGGGATATTCGTCCGATGACTCTATTATACGGCACCTGCATCATGCAACAAGGCGATAAAATCGAAAACGGGTCGGCCTCGCGGGCTGCCCGGAAAGATGTTTCTTTCCTTACCGACACGGTGGTTGAAGAAATCGCACAGGAAGCCGTAAAGCAAACGGCTTTGATGTTCGACGCCGTAAAACCGAAAGGCGGAGAAATGCCTGTTGTAATGGCCGCCGGCGGATCGGGCATCTTACTGCACGAAGCCATCGGTCACGCTTTCGAAGCCGATTTCAACCGGAAAAACACTTCTATTTTCTCCGATAAATTGGGTAAAATAGTCTGCGATAAAAATATCAGCGTAGTCGATGACGGAACGATTGATTTCGACCGGGGTTCCATCAATTTCGACGACGAAGGCATACAAGTGCAAAAAACCTACATTGTTAAAAACGGCGAATTGACGTCTTATCTACACGATCGCATTAGCGCAAAGCATTATGGCGTTGACCCGACCGGAAACGGACGCCGCCAGTCTTTCCGGTATGTACCGATTCCCCGCATGCGCAGCACCTACATGGAAAACGGCAATCATACCGAGGACGACATCATTGCCAACGTGAAAAACGGTATTTTTGTGGACAATTTCACGAACGGACAAGTCCAAATCGGAGCCGGAGATTTTACTTTCTTTGTCAAAACCGGCTATTTGATTGAAAACGGGAAATTAACCCAACCCATCAAGGACATCAATATCATCGGAAACGGCCCGAAAGCTTTGGCCGATATTACCATGGTAGGTAACAACCTGAAAATCGACCAGGGCGCTTGGACTTGCGGGAAAAACGGACAAGGTTGCCCGGTTTCCCAAGGTTTGCCGACAGTATTAGTCAAACAATTAACGGTAGGAGGAGTTTAATTATGATTTCACAAGCTAACAAAAAATTAGCCCAATGGGCATTAAAATACGCATTAGACAAAGGATGTTCAAATGCAAGCGTGAGGATTTATGCAGGAACCGATAATTCTTTCGAATACCGGGATACACAGTTGGATAAATTGGAACAGTCGTCGGAAAACAGCATGACGATCCGGCTTTACGTGGACGGACGATATTCTTCGTACTCTACCAACCGGTTGGAAAAGAAAGAATTGGAAAAGTTCATTGCCAACGGAATCGAAACAACACGCTATCTGGCTAAAGACGAATTTCGCAAGTTGCCCGATTCCAACCGTTTGTACAAAGGTGACGGCAAAGGCTTAGACCTTTACGATAAAAGCATCGACAGCATTTCGGTAGATGACAAACTGGCTTTGATTAAAAACAATGTAAACGAAGTTTACAAAACCGATGAACGTCTGATTTCCGTTTCCGCCGGCTATTCCGACGGGACAGGAAGCGCTTACTCCATTGCCTCAAACGGCTTTGAAGGGGAAACCGAAACAACCTATTTCAGTCTTTCGGCCAGCACATCCATGAAAGGAGCCGGCGACGCACGCCCCGAATCCTATTGGTACGATTCCGCCATTGATTGGCGTAAATTGCAGAAGCAAGGTATCGGTAAAACCGCTTACGAAAGGACTTTGCGGAAATTGGGACAAGAAAAAATCGAAACCGGCGTCTTCCCGATGCTTGTGGACAATTTATCAATCAGCCGTTTACTGTCTCCGGTGATTTCCGCCATGTATGGAAGCGCAATTCAACAAAAATCGTCTTTCCTGATCAACAAATTGGGTCAAAAGATTATTTCCGATAAAATCACGATTGTTGATGATCCGCATATCAAAAACGCCCGCGGTGCGCGGTGGTTCGACGATGAAGGCATTGCTACCCGCAAAGCGGATATTGTTGAAAACGGCGTTCTGAATATGTATTTTCTGGATACTTATTACAGCGGAAAGCTGAATATGGAACCAACCATACAATCGCCTTCTATCGTAACCCTGAAATTGGGCGATCGCAATTTCGACCAAATACTGGCTTCCATCAACAAAGGAATCTGGATAACCGGATTCAACGGCGGAAACAGCAACAGCACAACCGGCGATTTTTCGTTCGGAATCGAAGGTTTTCTGATTGAAAACGGGAAAGCCGTCAAACCGGTCAACGAGATGAATATCACGGGTAATTTGCTGACTCTTTGGCAACAAGTGCTTGAAATCGGGAATGACCCGCGCACGACTTCCAGTTGGCGGATTCCGAGTATTTTATTTGACAAAGTAAATTTTAGCGGAAAATGAAACCTTTTTGTTGAGGCTGTCTCAACTATTTTAACAGGCTTTGTTTGTTTTTTTTGCTACGTAATATTGCTATTTATTGTAATCCCGACCATTTGCATTTGCTGACAGGTATTAAGCCTATTACCTGTATAGCAAATGCTATTCGTGATATAAAATCGTTTTCAAGTCGTTATATCAATGAAAATCGTTTAGTAAAAGAACATTTTGAATGGCAGACGGGATATGGGGTTTTAGTTATGGACAATCTCAAATAGAAGCTGTTAAGGCATATATAGCTAATCAGTATAATCATCACAGGAAACAAACATTCAAAGTCAATTTAATATTCCGCCGTCCAAATCAATTTCCAGTTCCCTATGATTCAGGAAATCATAAAGCGTTACGCTACGGATGTTGTAATAATAGTTCCAATATTTGTACAATTCCGTGATGTGTTTCAGTTTGGCTTCATCCTTCGATTT
>BNTV01000058.1 GCA_025996865.1 Bacteroidia bacterium | reverse complement strand
GTCAATCCGTGTGATGTGTAGAATTGCCGGGCGCCCTGACTCCCCTGAGCATAATAACTCGCAATGATGGCGAAGCCTTCCTCTGTACTTAATCTGCGTTTGCTTGGTTTGTGCATTTCTTTTTTTTGGGCAAAGGTAAGGTGAGCGGGCAAACTGGGCAAGATGCGGAGGAGCGAAGGCTTACTTTCCAGATACACCAGAGGGTAGAAAACAAGCGGCGGATATTAGAGAAGCAATGGATAATGGTCAAGTAGAAAAAGTTGTATCAAAAGTAGATGACACAGGAAGTGTAACAACATACAAGGTTGATACAGACGGAAATATAGGAAATACTTGGCCTTGATAAATTAATAAATATTTATTAATACATGAAATAAAAAAATTATGCAAGTAAGAGACAAATTAAACACATTAGAAGGGTATAAAACCCGGATAAAAGAACTAAAAGGGTATATTGAAAAAGGAGAAAATGACATTAAAGCACTTAAAGAAAGTGAAGAAAAAGGCATTCAGCTATATCCTCTTCCCAATAATCAAGTAATCCAAAATAAAAACAAAACAATATTAAATTATAAGTTTATTATTTTTATTACTGCATATTCAATGGGAGAAAGTATTGAGCGATTACGCACACAATATTCCTCAATTGTTTTCTTAATGGAAAAAAGTTGGAAAAAAAGTGGCGGATATGTAGATATGATATGGATGCTTTCCATTGGAATAATGCTTGACATAGAAGATGCTGAAATTGCTAAATTAGCAGAGATGGTAAAAGGAGATAATCCGAAAGACTATTTGATTGACTTTCTTATTCATTCCCGTATTTCTTCTTGGGGTGAAACATCCGATAAATTTATGTTTAAGTTACCATATCAGACAACCAAAGAAATAATCTCCTTATCTAAAATCGATAAGGATAATGGATTAGAGAGATTAAAAAAATATTTAGCAAAAGAGTGGTATCGAGGACATTCTTCATCTGGTTGGTATGATTCTCATAAACATGGGATTATTCACTATGGCTACTGGAGTTTTGAAAGTGGCGCATTAGTAAAAATATTAGGTTTGGACGATAGCAGTTTGAAAAATATGCAATATTATCCTTACGATATGGTTCACGGGAAAGAAGAAAACGCTGCTAAAAAACATACTTGGACTATTTTTGATTAAAAAATAAAATTATGAGCTATTCGGTTTATGCATACTTAACCGATGCGAATAAAGTAGCATCAATATACGGTTCAAAAAATCAGAAAATTTTTGATGAATTATCCGCCTCAATGAAAAATGATTGGGAGAATTTGGATAATTATTTCTCGGATAAATTAAATCCGCAAAAAAATATTTTAGCTGTATTGAATGATATTATAAATAGTAATATTCGTTTTTCTGATATTCCTTTCATGTACGGATATGTATATGAAAAAATTTGCGAGTATTACGGCAATTTGATATATAATACGGAAAACCTTTGGGAATTGGAAGAACAAAGTGCCTTTATCCCGATACCTTTTTCCACAGGCTTTCCTCATATCATCAGTATCAGGAAAACCCACCTTAAAGACAAAAAAAAGAAGTTTCTTTCATTAAAAGAAGGGGAAGGTATTGGTGATTATGACTATGAACAGGAAATAGATGATTTGACTTATATATTGGATGAAGCGATTGAGAAGTCAAAGGATTTAATTATTTGTGTTTATTAGATTTATTATGACCTATCCTTTTTTACACGACTATATCCTGTCTCAAGAATACATTGCGACACTTAAGCCCAAAGAATTGGGAAAGTTACGGCATAATTTTCATCCTCTACAAGAGGAAGTTATCAATGAAGCATTAACGGCTTTCGATCCATTTCCCATTGAATTAAAAAATTTCTATCGAGAAATTGGTTTTGGCTATTTCCATTGCGACAAAGAGCGTGTAAACCGCATATTAGACCCATATTCCTTGATTCAAATGAATAATCTGGAAGATCGCTTCCTGTATGACGTCGAACTGAAACGCGCATTCGTTGATGGGCAGTTGGTTTTTTTTCAAACGTATTTGTATCAATTTCTTACAATCGACAGAAAAGCCATCAACGGGGAAAATGCTATTTCCTATAAAAACCATAAAATTGCAGATTCCCTGTCGGAATTGCTTACTTACTATGCAAAAGACAGGGACTACCTGCAATATGAAATAAAAAACATTGACAAAGATGAAATAAAAAAAGGCATCCCGCAGGCAACGCTTCGCAATACGTTCGTTTACCAATCGGAAAAAGAAAAGAAAGAAAAGCCGGCGACTATGATTCCGGAGAAAAAAGAAATAGCTACCCCGGTAATTACACAAGCGGAAAGTCCCCAAAAATCGAAATGGACTATTTTGTTTGAAGATGATGACATCATTGAAATCAAGTGAATTCTCAGTCTTTATATTAATAGCATATCGAAATGATTTAAACCTATTTCCTAAAAATAACTGTAATAAACGATTATGACCGATAACGAATTAAAAATATACATAGAAAACAGGACACGGCAATTTGCCCTTTATTTCCCAAATATGGCTGAAAAATACAGGGTGATTTTCGACAAACAGGAAAACATGATAAACCGATATAAAATAGACATTCGAATATGAGCAGGACGAAGGCTGTCATTAATTCGGCAGACGTTTCCATGTACCGTTATCCCTATCAGAATCATTCGTTAACGGATATGGAAGGTGAAATCTGGAAGCCTGTCCCTGATTTCGAGGAATACTATATGGTTTCCAATCTGGGACGGATAAAACGGCTTGCCCGGCAAGTATCTTACAACGACGGAAGAAAGTATCTATTGGCCGAGCGCATTGTACACATAAGCGTAATCAAGCGTTACAGCACGCAACGGAATGAATTTCGCCTCCAACTTTCATTCTCGGCAATAACTGAAAACGAGCAGCGTTGCATGATGGTTTCGCGAGCGGTTTATTCGGCATTTGTAAAAAAACCGGACAACAAAGAAAAAGAAAAATGGGTTGTTTTACATCGCGATTCCGACACGTTAAATAACAGACTTGAGAATCTATATCTTACCGGGCGTAAGGAAATGGTGGCGCGTAATTTGCGGGAAAGCTTGTTCATCATACCCTTTTCCCAGCCGGGAGTAAAAGGAAAAGCCGCAGCCGCAGCAATGAAAAAAGTTTCTCAATATGACCTGCTCGGTAACTTTATCCATTCATATCCAAGTGTCCGTGAAGCGGAAAGACAGACGGGAGTTTTATCCTCAAGTATCAAAAATGTTGCCTGTGAAAGACAAAAGCATGCAGGCGGATTTATCTGGCGGTATGACACGGAAATTCAAAAACTGGACAGCCGGACTTTATCCGCGTATTCAAATCCTACCCAAGTAAAAATCAATCAATACGATGCAGACGGCTTTCTTGCAGGCGTTTACAAGAATGTAAGGCGGGTTTTCCAATCCATGCATTACACCGAGTCTGAATACAAATGTCTGAAACAGCTTTTGAGGCAGGGAAACGGGACAACCCAATACAAAGGCTATACATGGAAATACGCCACACTGTGTTGAATAGAATAAAATCGCGCTTACCGCATGGACACAATTAAGAACAGGAAACCTGCCCAAATTCCAACCGCATCCTTTTAATTATAATTAATCATTTTTAACTCGCAATGTATTTCAATCCCGATTTAACATTTATACTTTTGTAGTTGCAAAAATGAAGAGTGATTTTAAAACGAAAATAGGTATTTTTTATGAGTCAAACAGTTGATATTCGTGAATTAAACGAAAGAATCGAAAGCAAAAGCGGTTTCGTCAATATGATTTCTATGGGCATGGACCAAGCCATTGTGGGACAAAAGCATTTGGTTGAATCTTTGCTCATTGGTCTTTTGTCGGATGGACATATCCTGCTGGAAGGAGTCCCCGGTTTGGCAAAAACATTGGCAATCAAAACATTGGCTTCATTGATTGACGCCAAGTACAGCCGTATCCAATTTACGCCGGACTTACTTCCGGCCGACGTAGTCGGAACGATGATTTACAGTCAGAAAAAGGAAGAATTTTTAGTGAAACACGGCCCGATTTTTGCCAATTTTGTGTTGGCGGACGAAATCAACCGCGCTCCGGCAAAAGTACAAAGCGCTTTGTTGGAAGCCATGCAGGAACGCCAGGTCACTATCGGCGAAAGCACCTACAAACTCCCCGAACCGTTTCTGGTAATGGCTACGCAAAATCCTATCGAACAAGAAGGTACCTATCCCCTACCCGAAGCGCAAGTCGATCGTTTTATGCTGAAAGTGGTTATCAACTATCCGAAGAAAGACGAAGAAAAACTGATTATCCGTCAAAATATCGGGGAAAAAAGAGCCGATATCAAACCGGTTTTGAAGAAACAGGAGATTTTGGACGCCCGTAAAATTGTCGGCGAAGTCTATTTGGACGAAAAAATAGAAAAATACATTGTGGACATTGTATTTGCCACACGTTTCCCGCATGAACACGGACTTCCGACCTTGAAAGACATGATTTCTTTCGGCGCTTCCCCGCGTGCTTCCATCAATCTGGCATTGGCCGCACGCGCATACGCCTTCATCAAACGGAGAGGTTATGTAATTCCGGAAGACATTCGCGCCGTTTGTTTCGACGTATTGCGCCACCGAATCGGTTTGACTTATGAAGCCGAAGCCCGCAATTTAACGACGGAAGAAATTATTGCCGAGATTCTCAATAAAGTCGAAGTACCTTAATAATTGAGAATGGAGAATTGAAAATTACGGATTGCTTCGCTATGCTCGTAATGACGTACTACACAACCTAATTCTCAATTCTCAATTCTCAATTCTCAATTTCTATGGAAACAAGCGAATTATTAAAAAAGGTTAGACAAATCGAAATTAAAACGCGAGGATTATCCAGCAATATCTTTGCCGGACAATATCATTCCGCGTTTAAAGGTCGAGGCATGGCTTTTTCGGAAGTTCGGGAATACGAATTCGGCGACGATATCCGCGATATTGACTGGAATGTAACCGCAAGATATTCAAAGCCCTATATAAAGATTTTCGAAGAAGAACGGGAATTGACCGTCATGCTTTTAATTGACGTTTCGGGAAGCCGGAACTTCGGTACCATCGAAGTGCTGAAAAAAGACATGATCACTGAAATCGCGGCGACACTCGCTTTCTCGGCGATTCAAAACAATGACAAAATCGGCGTTATCTTTTTTTCAGACCGGATAGAAAAATTCATTCCTCCCCAAAAAGGGAAAAAGCACATCCTCTATATCATCCGCGAACTCATTGATTTTGAGCCTCAACACACCAACACCGACATTGGGCAAGTACTGAAATACCTCACCAATGCCATCAAAAAACGTTGTACGGCATTTGTTTTTTCCGATTACATCAACAAAGGAGATTATCAGGATGCGCTCACGATTGCCAACAAAAAGCATGACATTGTAGCCATTCAGGTTTACGACGACCGCGAAACGGAAATGCCGAAAGTCGGCATGGTCAAAGTAAAAGACGCCGAAAGCGGAATTGAAAAATACGTTGATACCGCCTCTTTCAAAGTGCGGTCGGCCTACAAACACTGGTGGGAAAAACGCCAGACGGAAATGAGCAACGCATTCAAACGGAGTCGTGTGGATTCTGTTTCGATTCGTACCGACGGAGATTATGTAAAAGCATTGATAGGATTATTTAATATACGCAGTTGATTGAAAACAATGAAGAAAAATAACCGGATAAAAATTGTTATTTGCATCATCAGTTTGTGGATAAGCATTTTTTCCATATCCGCTCAACCGCCCGTTATCAAAGCGGTTATGGATTCCACCCATATTCTTATCGGACACCAGACACAGATTCACTTGGAAGTTGCCGCCAATAAAAATCAGCCTTTGCAAATTCCTGTGATTACCGACACATTGATAAACGGCGTAGAAGTATTGGCCATTTCAAAAATCGATACCACTGATTTGGGAAACGACAGAGTACAGTTGAAATACCATTATTTAATTACCTCATTTGATTCTGCCCTGTATTTATTACCGCCTTTCAAAGCGGTTGTGGGAACGGATACGGCTTATTCCGAATCTTTGGCGCTGAACGTTTCTACGTTTCCGGTAGATACGGTATCCAAACAATTCTACGACATCAAAGGCGTAATCCAACCGAAATTTGTGTGGGCGGATTTTCTTCCGTGGATTATCGGGATTATCTGGGGATTGGGACTCATTGCGTTGATTGCTTTCATCATTTATCGCTTAGTGAATAACAAGCCGATAATCCCTTTCAAAAAGGAAAAACCGTACATTCCGCCGCACACACGCGCTATCCAAGAATTGGATGCGGTAAAAATCCAAAAGTTGTGGCAAATGGGAAAAGTGAAAGAATATCATTCCGACATCACGGATATATTGCGAAAATATATCGACGAACAGTTCGATATTCCGGCTTTGGAAATGACTTCCGGTGAAATATTGGATAAAGTAAAGGGATACAGCGATATAGATTCTTCATACGATAACTTGAAACAGATTCTTATCCTGGCCGATTTCGTGAAATTTGCCAAATACAATCCGCTTCCCGACGAAAACGAATTGAGTCTGATGAATGCGTATTTATTTGTCAATCATACGAAAAAAGAAGAATTGCCGGCGGAAGAAACAGAAAAAGAGGGTTCATCGCAATGACGACTGCGGATATTAAATATAATTGTTTATTAATTTTTTAAAAATATGGTTTTTGCAAACCCGATATATTTATGGCTCTTGCTTTTACTTGTCCCGATGGCAGGATGGTACATCTGGAAATTGCGTAAATCGCAAGCCAGTATCCAACTGTCATCTTTGGAAGGATTTGAAAAAGCGCCGAATACTTTCCGCATTTATTTGCGCCATCTCCCGTTTATTTGCCGGCTGCTCGCACTCGCCTTTCTGATTATCGCCATGGCGCGTCCGCAAACGACCGACAAGTGGAATACGGAAACCACCGAAGGGATTGACATCATGATGAGTTTGGACATTTCGTCCTCCATGTTGGCGCAAGACCTGCGTCCCGACCGCTTGAAAGCAGCCAAAAACGTTGCCGCTTCATTCATCAACGGTCGCAGGAATGACAACATCGGCTTGGTGGTTTTCTCAGCCGAAAGTTTTACCCAATGTCCGCTCACGACCGACCACGCCGTTCTGCTGAATCTTCTGAAAGATGTGGATTGTGGAATGATTGAAGACGGAACAGCCATCGGACACGGTCTGGCAACCGCCGTCAGCCGTTTGAAAGACAGTAAAGCGAAATCGAAAGTGATTATCCTTCTGACCGACGGCACCAACAACCGCGGAGAAATTGCACCGGTTACGGCAGCTCAAATCGCCCAAGCCTATGGAATCCGGGTTTACACGATTGCCGTAGGAACGATCGGCGAAGCGCCCTACCCCATAGGTGGTCGAATAGAAATGATGAAAGTCGAAATCGACGAAAAAACATTGACTCAAATCGCTCAAATCACCGGAGGCCGGTATTTCAGGGCAACGAACAACAAAGCCCTGGTAGAAATCTACCAGGAAATCGACCAGATGGAAAAAACGAAAATGAGCGTGCAGGAATACAGTAAAAAACAGGAAGAATACGGCCGTTACGCCATGATAGCTTTGCTTTTCTTCTTGCTGGAACTGTTGTTGAGATATACAATATTTAAAAACATTCCATAAAATTCAATATGTATGTTTAAATTTGGACATCCCGAATATTTGTATTTGTTGGTATTATTGCCTGTTTTTTTGTTTCTCTTTCTGTACTCCATGTACGTCAAAAAGAGGAATCTGAAAAAATTGGGCAATATGAAGATTCTACGCGAATTAATGCCCGATGTGGCCTTAAAAAAACAGCATTTGAAATTTTGGCTGTTGTTCGTCTGTTTGGGCTTATTCATAATGGTTATTGCCGGCCCGCAATTCGGTTCTAAATTAGAAACCGTAAAACGGCAAGGCATCGAAGTGATGATTTGTCTGGACGTATCCAATTCGATGTTGTCTAACGATATAAATCCCACTCGTTTAGAAAAATCCAAACTGATTTTATCCAAATTAATCGACGATTTGCACAATGATAAAATCGGATTGATTGTCTTTGCCGGCGATGCTTTCATCCAATTGCCCATTACTTCGGATTATATTTCGGCAAAAATGTTTTTATCTTCGATAAATCCGTCGATAGTTCCGACGCAGGGAACGGCCATTGGCGCCGCTATCAATCTGGCAACCAGCTCTTTTTCGCCTTCGGAACATTCGGAAAAAACAATTATCCTGATTACCGACGGAGAAAATCATGAAGACGATGCCTTAGGCGCAACCAAGGCGGCCGCTGAAAAGGAGATTAAAGTGAACGTTTTAGGCGTAGGCTCCATTCAGGGCGGCCCGATTCCTGCGTCCGGCAATAGCTATCAAAAAGATAAAGACGGTAATATGATTATTACCAAACTGAACGAACAAATGTGTCAGGAGATTGCCGCTGCCGGAAACGGTATGTACGCAAGAACCGATAACACCAACAATGCATTGAAAGCCTTGCAAAAGGAATTGGATAAAATGACTAAATCGGAAGTGGAGAGCAAAGTCTATTCCTCTTACGACGAAAAATATTTGATTCCCGCCTGGGTTTTGCTGTTCCTTCTAATGGTGGAATTTTTTATTCTGGATAGGAAAAACAGGATTTTAAGTAAAATCAAACTTTTTAAAGTTTAGCCTCGCAATGACGGCAGCATAAAAATAGATTTAATAGTTATGACAAAGAAATTTTTTGTATTTTTGTCTTTCGTTATCGTTTTCGGTTCGCCTGCTTTTTCACAAAAAGAGGTCAGAAAAGAACTGCGAAAAGGAAACAAAGACTATAAACGGGAAAAATATACCGAAGCGGAGATTGCATACAGGAAAGCGTTGGAAGTGAATCCACGTTCAACGGATGCGGCTTATAATCTGGGGAATACCTTGTATAAGCAATCCAAATTCCCGGAAGCTACGCAACAATACGAAGCCGCACTTTCCCAGGAAAAAGACAGGGGGATGGCCGCTGCCGATTTCCATAACATAGGAAATATCTTTATGAGTAACAAAGATTACCAAAAAAGTGTTGAAACGTATAAAAAATCGCTCCGCCTTAATCCCAATGACGATGAAACCCGCTATAATCTGGCGTTGGCTCAAAAACTGCTGGAAAACCAGCAAAATCAGGATCAGAACAACGACAAGGATAAAGATAAGCAGGATCAGAATAAAGACGAGCAACAAAAACAGGATCAGCAGAAGCAGGACCAGCAGGACAAAAAGGATCAACAACAACAGCAGAATCCCAATGAAATGCAAAAAGAAAACGCCGAACAGATGCTGGATGCAATGATGCAAAACGAACGCAACACGCAGGAAAAAGTGAAAGCGGAACAGGCGAGACAACAAAAACAACGGAAAACGGAAAAGAATTGGTAAAGATATGAAGAAATTAATTTTCTTATTGGCAATACTTTGCTTGGGATGCAACCGGATTTTAGCCCAAGATGTATCTTTCAGAGCTTCTTCTGAAAAGACGGTTGTTGTCGGTCAACAATTCCGGCTCAATTACACGGTATCAACTTCCGGTCAGGAGAAACCCAAAAATTTGCAAGTGGGCGACATTAAAAATTTTGATGTTTTGTACGAACCGGTAGTTTTTCAAGAAGGAACTTCCGCAGAGTTCATCAATGGAAAATTGACCTCATCTTCCACAGTCGTTTACGTTTGTGTAGTCATGGCCAAGTCGGAAGGAACGTTTACCATTCCACCGGCTACGGTCGTTATTGGAAACAGTACCTATAAGTCCAATGAATTGTCTATCCGGGTGCTTCCCGCTGATCAGGCAGCTACCGCAAGCCAGAATAACAATGCTTCTCAGGCGGAACAACAGCGGGCAGGCAACACTTCAGCTTCCAATAAAGACGCGTTTGTTGTGATGAACGTATCCAGAAATTCCGTTTATGAAAACGAAGGATTTTTAGTTACTTTCAAATTGTATTCTTTGGTGGATATCACCAACATCGAAAATGTGAAATTTCCTGAATTTGAAGAATTTTATTCTCAAGAAATTGAGTTGAATCAAAATCCCCACATGGATCTGGAACCCTACAATGGACGCAATTACCGCACTGCCATTATCAAACAAACCGTTTTGTATCCGCAGCGTTCCGGAAAAATCACGATTGGTTCCGGAAAATTTGATGTTGTCGCCCGTGTCCGTTCCCAGCAAAGGGTCAGAAGCTTTTTCGAGGACTTTTTAGATACTTATTCCTATGTAAAAATGGCATTAACATCAGCTCCGGTAACCATTGATGTCAAGCCTTTACCTGCCGGAAAACCGGCTTCTTTTTCGGGCGCCGTCGGAGAATATACAATGAATCCGTCCATTAGTTCCAAGAACGTAAAAACTAATGACGCCGTTACCCTGAAATTAAACATTTCCGGAAGCGGAAACCTCAAATTGATTAAAAATCCGGAAATTGTTTTCCCCAACGATTTTGAAGTCTATGACCCCACTGTTGATGTGAAAACCAAGGTTACACAATCGGGCGTCAGCGGGACAAAATCCATCGAATACAATGCCATTCCGCGTTATGCCGGCGATTTCACCATTCCCAAAGTCGAATTTTCTTATTTCGACCTGAAATCGGGAACTTATAAAACATTGAGTACGGAAGAATATCAATTGCATGTCGAACAAGGAGAAGTCGGAAGCGGCAATGCAGCGCCCATCATCAATGCAACGAACAAAGAAAATATTCGTTTCCTGGGTCAAGACATCCGGTATATCAAAACGGACAATTACCATTTCCGGAAAGGTTCGTTTTTATTCGGAACATTCAATTATTATTTGTTCTACATCATTCCGGCGCTGTTGTTTATCGTTCTGTTTATCATCTACCGGAAACAGGCGGCCGAAAATGCCAACATCGCTTTGGTTCGTACCAAAAAGGCCAATAAAGTGGCGTCCAAACGATTGAAAACGGTTGCCAAATACTTGAACGAAAACAAAAAAGAAGCTTTTTACGACGAAACATTAAAAGCCGTTTGGGGCTATCTGAGCGATAAATTGAATATTCCGGTTTCGGCTTTGACCAAAGACAATGTAGAAGCCAATCTGACTCAATACGGCGTGGATGAAAGCCTGATCAACGATTTCAGAAACATCCTCGATACGGCGGAATTTGCACGCTTTGCGCCTTCACAGGGAAGTGGCGCGATGGACGAGTTGTATCATTCGACCGTCAAAGCGATAGATAAAATGGAAAGTACAATCAAAAAATAAGGATTAAGAAAATGAAGAAACTGTTTTTTATCCTGATAACAATCCTGTTTGCGACAATGAAGTTGTCGGCGCAAGATTTGCTTCAATCGGCCAACGAAGCCTACGCCAAAGGCGATTATGCAAATGCCATCGAATGGTACGAAGCCGCCTTGAAAGAAAACGGGCAATCGGCAACGGTTTATTACAACTTGGGCAACAGTTATTACAAGGCAAACAAGATCGCCCCAAGCATTTTGAATTACGAGCGGGCGCTGCTGTTGGAACCCGGAAACGGCGATATTCGTTTCAATCTGGAAATTGCCAAACTGAAAACCGTGGATAAAATCGAACCTGTCGGGGAATTTTTCCTCACCTCCTGGTTTCGTTCGGTTGAAGACAGTTTGAGTACCGACGCCTGGAGCAGATTTGCCATTGCATGCTTTATCCTGTTGATTGGCAGCTTGTTTCTCTTTTTCTTTTCCCGTAAGATTTTAATCAAAAAAGCCGGTTTTTATGCCGGTATCTGCCTGCTTGTATTCGTGATTTTCGGAAATATTTTTGCTTACAATCAGAAAAAAAGTCTGACGCAGCGCGACAGCGCCATTATTTTCGTACCGACTACCACGATCAAAAGTTCACCGGACGACAGTGGAACGGATTTGTTTATTCTTCACGAAGGCGCCAAGGTAAAACTGAAGAGAAAAAGCAACAATTGGAATGAAATTGAAACGGCTGAAGGGAATGTCGGGTGGATTAAGAGCGGGGAGATTGCGGTGATATAATCACATAGATGATCACCGGCGCACCCAGCAAAGGAGTCACTGCGTTGAGAGGCAGCAAACCTTTCCCAAAAGGAATTGTAGTCAGCATATTACAGAATAATGCAATCGCAGCGCCCGATAAAATCGTGGCAGGAAGCAATAATTTTTGATTGGAAGTACCCAAAGCCATTCGCGCCAAATGCGGCACCGCCAGTCCAAGGAAACTAACCGGCCCGCAAAAAGCGGTAACGATGGCCGTTAAAAGACCTGTGGTAAGCAGGATATAAATGCGGTTGGCGGTTATTCCAACACCAAGATTAGCAGCGTAATTTTCACCCAAAAGCAAAGCATTCAACGGTTTGATCAACAAAACAGAAAAAAGTAATCCAAGTAAAATGCTGATTGCATAAAAAGGAAGTTGAACGCTATGCACGCTCGAAAAATTTCCCATGCCCCAAAGCACATACGCGCGAACATTGTCGGACGAAGCGTAAGCGTTCAGAACGGAAATGCCCGACGAAGCCAAGTAGCCAACCATGATTCCGATAATCAAAACCAACACATTACTTTTTATTTTCGCCGAGAAATAAAGGATTAACAGCAAAACCGAAAATGCGCCGATGAATGCAGAGAAAACGACCGATAAATGATAGGACAATCCGCTCATTTCGCCGGCATAAAGCATCACAATCGCAACACCCAGATTAGCTCCGTTGCTGATTCCCAGAACAGAAGGCCCTGCGAGTGGATTCCGGAAAAGCGTTTGTAACATCAACCCGCTGACTGCCAATGCCGAACCGGCTAAAAGCGCCGTTATCGCCTGCGGCAAACGGGATTGCAAAACAATATTCGCCCAAACGTTTTTTTCGACTTCCCTACCCAAAAAAATATCCATCACCGCCGAAGCAGGAATGGATACTGTGCCGTAAAAAAGATTGCAGAAAAACAGGATAACGATCGCAAATGCAAATCCTACGCAGATAATGCTTTTACGTTTCATCTTAACCTGTCGAGCGAACGGACTAATTTTTCGTCTTTCTTGATAGCGCGATAGGCTGCAAAGGCAAACCCCGCAGCAACCAAAGGAATGAAAAGTATAAAATAAGAAACCGAAAGTTCAAATTTACATACTGCCGGAAGATTAGTCGCAAAAAATAACAGTAGCAATAATACAAGAAACAGACTTGCAGACATCTGGCGTTTTCTCTTTTTATATGCGAAGATAAGTCCCAATGCCGCTACACCGGTAAGCGCACAAAAAAACGACCATATATCAACACCTATATTTCCCGACGCAGGCAAAAAAAACAGGACTGCCATCAACAGAAAAACGATGAACAAATAGACCGATTGTATCCGCTGAATCATATTTCTTCCAACTTGTCTTTTTCTCTCGCCGGATTCCGGTAATAAATCTCATGATCTAAAAACTCCTGGGTTGCAATAAGCGTCGGTTTAGGCAAGCGTTCGAAATAACGGGAAATTTCAATTTGTTCGCGGTTTTCGAAAATTTCTTCCAAACTATCATTTACAGAAGAAAACTCCTGCAATTTCTTGCCCAATTCCTGTTTGAGATCAACGGAAATTTCATTAGAGCGTTTACCGATGATGCGAACGGTTTCATATACATTTCCGGTTTCTTCGGCCATGCCTATCATATTGCGCGTAATGGTATTTTCCGGCGCTGCTGTTTTTTTATAATCCATATTTATTGTTTTAATTCGTTATCGACGTTTTGATAGAGTCGTTTAATTTCCTTTATATATTTTCCTTCCGGATATTCGTTGACGTAAGAATAATATTCATCCACCACATCGCGGTAACGGAAATCCTTCTTTTCATCCACACTGTGCATCGCCATTTCGTATTTCGACTTGAAAGTGTAGTACATAAATTCTTCACGGTATTTGCTGAAAGGATACGAACGCATGGCGTTTTGCGCCGTAATCACACAAGACAGATAATTTCCGCCGGGGAAAGGATAAATCAGATAATTGCCCAAATTGTAATAGAGACGGACAGTCAACAGTTCTTTCGAAGCTAATTTTTCTTGCAACTGGAACAGAATTTCTTGCGCTTCTTCTTTTCGTTCGCTTTGCGGATAAAGTTCTATGAAATCCTGAAATTGATCCATCGCCTTGAACGTTTGCGACTGATCCAACCGCGAGTCGGGCGACTCCAAAAATAAACCGTAGGCCGAATAATAGCGGGATAATTCGGCATATTCCCCTTTGGAGTAGGTTTTAAAATAGGTAGAAAAATACTCGGATGCCGTCAGATAATCTTTCATTCCATAATAACTCTGCGCCAGCAAATAAAGCGCTTCTTCCCCGCGGGAAGAGCCTTTTCTCATCTGCACAACTTCTTCCAACAAGGTCGCTGAACGACTGAATTTACCTTCGTCGAAATACCTTTTGGCATATTCGAATTTTTGATCAATATCGGTCAATTTCAACACTTTATTGTATTCTCCACAAGAAACCAACAGGATTGAAAAAAGGAAAATGCCTACGATTTTAGATTTCATACCTCATTTAATTTGGCTACAAAAGTAGTCAATCCCTTTGACATAGAAAAAGATTTAAACTTTTTTATCAAAATTACAATGAAAATAATTCGCTCGTAGCCAATAATTCCACTTTATTTTGAGACAAAACTTCAACGGTTTTCTCTATATTATCCGGACGGATAATGCCCATTGCAATTTTTCCCGATGAAAAGGCATACATGTATTCGATAAAAATTCCGGCATTCGTAATAATATCCATTACTTTTGCCAAAGCGCCCGGATTATCCGGCATTTGAATACAAACCACATCCGTAATACTCACTGCGTAGCGGTTTTCTTTCAGCACATTCCATGCAGCTTCGGGGTCAGAAACGATTAACCGTAAAATCCCGAAATCGGAATTTTCGGAAACGGTAAAAGCAGTCATATTGATACCTGCTGCTCCCAACAGACCGGTTACTTCGGTAAAGCGGCCTTTTTTATTTTCTAAGAAAATAGATAACTGTTTGATTAACATATATAAATACTGCAAATTTCGGATTGCTTCGGGCTTTGCCCGAAGCAATCCATGTTTATTAACTATTTCAACATCCTCTTGTCAATAACTCGTTTGGCTTTCCCCTGGCTGCGTTCGATGCTACGCGGTTCCACCAATTTTACATCGGGAGAAATTCCCAATACGCTCTGTAAGCGATGACTGATGTACTTTTTCAATTCCATCAATTTGGACATTTCATCGGAGAAAAACGCATCTTTCACCTCGACTTGCACTTCAAAAGAGTCCAGATTGTTAATACGGTCAACAATCAGCAGATAATGCGGTTCTAATTGCGGTATTTCGCAAATCACGGATTCCACTTGCGATGGAAAAACGTTTACACCCCTGATAATCAACATATCATCGCAACGTCCCAAAATCCGCGACATCCTGACGGAAGTGCGGCCGCACCGGCAAGTTTCGTAATTCAGACTCGTCAAATCGCGGGTGCGAAAACGCAATAGAGGCATACCTTCTTTGGTGATGGTTGAGAAAACCAATTCGCCGGTTGCACCCGGAGGCAAAGGTTCGCCGGTCACAGGATCCACAATTTCCGGATAAAAATGATCTTCGCACAAATGCGTACCATCCTGATACTCACATTCATGGCCGACGCCCGGGCCGATAATCTCGGTCAATCCGTATAAATCATACGCTTTGATTCCCAATTTTTCCTGTAGTTCTTTCCGCATACCTTCCGTCCAAGGTTCGGCGCCGAAAGCGCCTATCTTTAACTTAAATTCTTCGCGGGGGATTTTCGAATCCAGTAATGCATCAGCCAAATACAAAGCATACGAAGGCGTACAAGCCAAACCTACAGATCCAAAATCATGCATCAGCATGATTTGCTTTTCCGTGTTTCCGCTCGACATGGGAAGTACGGCTCCACCAATGGTTTCAACGGCTGCATGTGCACCCAAACCACCGGTAAACAAACCATATCCGTAAGAAACTTGCACCACATCGTTTTTCCCTAATCCGTAGGACGTAAAACAACGGGCGCCAACTTCTCCCCAGATATTCAAATCGTTGCGAGTGTATCCGACCACAATCGGTTTGCCGGTTGTACCCGAAGACGCTTGCAAACGGACAATTTCCGACATCGGAACGCTCAACAAGCCAAAGGGATAATAATCCCGCAGGTCGCTTTTCGAGGTAAAGGGCAGTTTGGCAATGTCGTCGATTGTTTGAATATCATTCGGCGTCACTCCCTTTTCCTGCATGCGTTTCCGATACGGCTCACAGTTATGATACACTCGTTCTACCGTTCTTTTCAGACGGATTCCCTGAAGTTTACGCATATCTTCGCGAGACATGCATTCCATTGTTTCGTTCCAAATCATTTTTTTCGTTGATTATATTATCGGATTAAAGATTGCAAAATAAATACAAAAAAATCAGAAAATGAAATAAATTGAAAGAAAAAAAGAGAAAGCGGCTTAAAAAAGCTACTTTCTCTTTTGCAATGACTTCTGTGGACTTTATTTAATAATTGAGGAAGAATTTCCTCAGCCAATACGGAGTACAGGAATTACTGTACCGGGCAACAATAATTATTCGTTATTTATTTTTCCAATAATACTCTCTCTATCTTCATTATACAACAAACTGTTCTTTTCCACAACGGACTTTGAGGTATTCGCATAGCAATAAACACAATGGTGGCGGCAGGTATTATACATCCCAATATCTTTACTTATCATGCACCCGCAAATCTTTCGTTGTCCCTTATCTTTCAAATCAATCTGCGTGGTAGAAATTTCAGTTTCAAATAAAACATGTTATCGGGTTATATCGTCATTTTTATTGTTTATTACTATCAATAATTTGATAACCTCCCGTTTTAAGAGAGCCAACATATTCTACTAAACTTCAATAGGTTTCTCTTTGATAATCACGCCAAATACGCCTAAAGTTTTCAAATCAAACTTGGCCGGCTCATTTCCATTGTCCCTCAAATCCGCTTGAGCAGTTTCTATTCCTCTGTTTAAACGATTTACAAAACCCATTACCCGCATGGATTCAGCTATCACCAAGTTACGGTAATCGCTAACATTGGAAAAGTTTTTTTACCTTTGTATGCAATTAATAACTTCAAAAAAATATTATGAAAACTAAATGTTTCGTTCTTATCAATTTATTTATCTGTTTGCTGAACGTAAACGGGCAAAATGCTATTCAAATTACAACCGACAATGTCGGTTTGGTTTACCGAATCGGCGATAATGGTCGCCTGTATCAGACTTATATCGGGAAAAGACTGGAACATAGCCGGGATTTCGTTTACCTGCCCAACCTGGGCGAGGCTTACATAACGAACGGTATGGAAGATTATTTCGAACCGGCAATCCGCGTACTGCATGGCGACGGCAATCCCTCACTGCTGCTCAAATATGTTTCGCACGAGACCAAACAGCTTCAACAGGATGTTACAGAAACGGTCATTCTTTTGCGTGACGACAAATATCCGGTGGATGTAAAACTGTACTTCACGGCATACAACAAGGAAGATATCATAAAGACTCATTCCGAAATAACGCACCATGAAAAAAAACCGCTTACCTTATATAATTACGCCTCGTCGATGCTTCACCTGAATGCCGGCAAATATCATCTTACGGAGTTTACCGGCGATTGGGCGCATGAAGTGAACATGAGCGAAAATCCCCTGACCTTTGGAAAAAAAATGCTGGATACGAAGCTCGGAAGCCGCGCCGACATGTTTTGCAGTCCGTTCTTCCTCTTATCGTTGAATGAATCCGCACGCGAAAACAGCGGAGATGTACTTTTCGGAACAATCGGATGGACGGGAAATTTCCGTTTTACGTTTGAAGTTGACCAGGAAAACAAACTGCGAATCATTTCGGGCATCAACCCCTTTGCATCGGAATACTCGCTGCAGCCGGGCGAAATATTCCGTACACCGGAATTTATATTCACCTACAGTTCGGAAGGAAAAGGCAAAGCAAGCCGCAATTTCCACAAGTGGGCGCGTAAATTTCAACTCAAGGATGGCGAAAAAACACGTTTTACCTTGCTGAACAACTGGGAAGCGACTTATTTTAATTTCAATGAAGACAAACTCATTACGATTATGGACGAGGCGGTCAAACTGGGCGTTGATATGTTTCTGCTCGACGACGGCTGGTTCGCCAACAAGTACCCCCGCAGCAGCGATAGACAGGGACTGGGAGACTGGGAGGAAACGAAAGAGAAATTGCCGCTCGGCGTCGGAAAACTGGTTGAAGAAGCAACCCAAAAAGGAATCAAGTTCGGAATATGGATTGAGCCGGAAATGGTAAATCCCAAAAGTGAACTGTACGAGAAACATAAGGACTGGGTTATTCATCTCCCCAACCGCGACGAATATTATTTCCGCAACCAGATGGTACTTGACTTGAGCAATCCGGCCGTCCAGAACTTCGTCTTCGGTATCGTGGACAATCTGATGACCAAATATCCCGGCATCGCCTATTTCAAATGGGACTGCAACAGCCCGATAACAAATATTTATTCTCCTTACCTGAAGGACAAACAGTCGCACCTCTACATTGAACATGTCCGCGGTTTATATAAGGTGCTTGAACGGATAAAACAAAAATATCCCGATTTACCGATGATGTTGTGTTCCGGCGGCGGCGGTCGAAGCGACTACGAGGCATTGAAATATTTCACCGAATTTTGGCCGAGCGACAATACCGACGCCGTTGAAAGAATATTCATACAATGGGGCTATTCCCATTTTTTTCCGTCGAAATCAATAGCGGCTCACGTAACAACCTGGGGTAAGCAGCCGGTGAAATTCCGCACGGACGTAGCCATGATGTGCAAACTCGGCTTTGACATCCGCATGAACGACTTGAAACCGGAAGAACAGCAATTTTGCCGCGAAGCGGTAGGAAATTTCAAACGCTTGGAAAGCACCCTGTTGGATGGGGATATGTATCGCCTTGCATCGCCCTGCGAAAGCGACCATGCTGCGGTAATGTACGTGGAAGAAAGCGGTAAAAAATCCGTTTTGTTTGCCTTCGATATTCATCCCCGTTATGCGGAAAAAAATCAACCCTTACGGCTTGCCGGCTTGAATCCCGATAAAGAATACGAGTTGAAAGAGATAAATCTGTTGCCCGGAGTGAAATCAAGTCTGTCATGCAACAATAAGAAATATTCCGGCGAATACCTGATGAAAGTGGGAATCCCCGTGTTTTCGGCCAGCCATACCGTAAGCCATTTGATAGAAATAACGGAGACGGGAGAACCGCTACTTTGAAATGAAGGGGAGTGTCATGTTATACCATAATTTCCGCCTGACGAAGGAAATAAAAGGATGTTTTGCACGTTATAATTAAAGAGTTTGATATAAATCAATGATTAATACAAAATATATATAAATGAACTTCCTTCATTCGGAAATAGGGTCCGCTAAGGACAATTTTTATAGCCCTGTACATAATTGGTATAAATTTACCGCAGGATTTTCTTATAAGTTTGTTGATTCAATACTTGATGAAGAAACAAACAATAAGAAACCTGTTGTTTTTGAGCCATTTGCCGGATGTGGGACTACATTGGTCTCTTCTCAAAAGAAAAATGTTAAAGCTGTAGGCAATGAAGGGCAAGAATTCATGATGGATGTTATTAAAGCCAAATTAAATTGGGATATTGATGAGATACAGTGCGAAAAAAATCTAAGGGAATTGGATGTATATGTAAAAGACAACCTAAGCAATTTTGACTTGGAAAAAGATTCACATCCATTATTGCAAACGTTATATACACCCGAAACGCTAAAAGTGTTGTACCTTATTAAAAATGGATTAGCAGAAATTCAATCGGAAAAAATACGTTTGTTCTTAAAATTGGCATTGAGCCAAACAATGCATAAATCGGGTATTCATCCTATTGCAATTCCATATATTTCAAGGTCGAAAACACTGGCAAATGGGGGACAACCATGGGAAAAATTTCACGCAACTGTTGCTCAAATGCTTTTGGATATAAAACCACTAAAAGAGATTTCTTGTACATCGGATATTTATTTACAGGATTCCAGGCACGTAAATGAACAAATCGAAGAATCATCTTGTAATGTTTGCATTACATCCCCGCCCTATTTAAATAATCTTGATTATGGCGAGGTATCGAAAGTGCATACCCATTTCTTTGATATAACAAACAATTGGAACGACATAACAACAAAGGTCAGAAAAAATCTTGTTACCGGTGCAACAACCCACTATAAAGAATCGGAATTTGACATTGATGCTTTTGGTCGTTCTGAATTTGCACAAGTAAATGAATCTGTATTCTCTGATTTATCCGGAAAATATATCCAAATCAAAAATATTGCAAAAGGCAGAAAAGGGAAAAAAAGTTTTGATATCCTAATGATGCATTATTTTGAGGATATGTATGATGTACTTAAAGAAATAAAAAGAGTTTTATCTCCAAATAGCAAAGCATATCTAATATTGGGAGATTCGGCGCCTTATGGCGTCTATGTCCCCACGACAGAAATACTGGGTAATATTTCAAAAAGCGTTGGATTCAATAATTACGAAATCTATAAGATTCGTTCCAGAGGGACAAAGTGGAAATCCTTAAAAAACAGACATAGTATTGAATTATCTGAAAATGTTTTAGTTTTAGAATGAGTAAAGAAATCAATCTATATCGGTCAAAAAAAATAGAATTACCATCACTAACTGACGAGGCTCAGTCCGAATTGTCAAAAGGATGGAGTCTTTCGTATGTCTATTTTTTAAGAGAATTACGTGATATTTTTTTATTGATTGAAAAGTATGGATATGGAAATAAATCATTTATTCTGTCAAAATGTAAAGAGGAGAAATTAGCTTCAGAAGGCAATATGGATTGGACGGAAAGGAATATATTAGAGCGAATGAATGCGCTAATAAACTTTGATTTAATCTCAAAAGAAGGCAAAATTAAACATCCAAATATTTTCCAAAGTACTCTTGGTTCAGAATTGACAATAGAAGATAAAAAAGTGTTCAAAAAAATTTTCTTTAGTTATTTCCGATTCCGAGAAATTATCTCATGGATGATTGACCCGCGTGAAGAAAACAGATTGAAAATCATGAATGCTATAAATGAGGATTTTTGTATTAATAATTCACAAGTTATGTTTTCATTTATAAGCGATGGTCGATTTACAGACTCTTTTTTTTTCGAATTAAAAGACAATGCGGATATTTTCTTCATTAATGAAAAAAATTCCGATTTAATGCGCTTTTGGGATGTATTTGTCAAATGGGGAATGACTTTGGATTTGCTTGATAAATTTCAACTTAAGTGGGCAGATGTTACTATTATGCAAAAGGTGCGGAGTCTTTCATGTGTATATTTTAAAAAAGATATTGCAAATGATTTTTCTTTGATTGAGTTTATTCGCAAAAATTACAAATCGGATTACATTTATATTCCTCAATTAGTATTGGATATAGTAATGAGATATAACTATTCTATTGAAGGAATAAAAGAAATGATTATCAATCAGAGTATTGAAAATATAAACCTAATTAGTATGCAAAGAACCTCTGAAATCTTCATTGAAGAAAAAGAGAAAATTCTTCTTCCTATGTATAGAAACGCTTATATTTCACACTTATTAATGTTGTAGTATTATGGAACAAAAAAGTATCATAGAACAAATTTTAGAAGAAACAAAAAGTCATGTAACCGATTCAATAAAAAACTTGGGGTTGGAATTTAACCCTTTTCCTCGGTCAGGAATTGCAGATTCAAATACTCCTGATGAGATAATGGAATCTCTTTCTCCTATTCATCAAGAGACGCTATCTGCAATCATTGGTTTTGTTAAAGACTCATTGTTTAATAAAAATCCCAAAGAAATTGACCCTTATTTAAGTTTAATAATTAGAGGCGATTATGGAACAGGAAAAACACAGACATTATTTTACATTAGGTGGTTATTGAAGAGTTTTAAAGGACAAAATAATGTTAATCCATACGTTGTTTATATTGATAATCCGGGAACGAAACTGTCGGAATTAATTGGTTCAATAATAAATGAAATTGGGCAAGAAAATTTCAAACGCTATTTATGGGATGTTTTTCTTTCACAGTTAAAGAAGAATGAATCATTATTGGAACAATTGAAATCAATTGCTAAAAAAACAACACCATCTCTTTTTCCGCAAGAAACATCAAATCTAACTATCAGCGAATATGTAAGTTACAAAATATTTGTGGATGATTTGTATAAAGGGAGTGATGCAAAGAAAAAAAGAGAAATTCAAGACGCATTAAAAGTTGCAATTGTGAAAAGTTTTGAAGAGATAGCCCCAAATACAAGCGTTGCTCTCTATTTTTACGATTTAGTAGCAGATAATATTGGCATAAATAAAACTTGGGATTTATTAACGACAGGGGCACTAAAAGACATTGATAAACGAGAATTTTATATCCTAAAGGCAATTGTAGAAACAGTTAAAGGATTAGGTTATACTGATTTCATTATTCTTGCAGATGAATTTGAGGAAATAACTGCTGGAAGATTACAAAAAACTGAAGTAGATAATTATTTGAGGAATCTTAGAACTCTTATTGATAAAGAAAAGAATTGGTGTGCAGTTTTTGCAATGACAGGGAAAGCTCTTGCCATGATTGAACAATTTTCGCCACCACTTGCGGGTCGAATCAAAGGTAGAATTATTGATTTAAAACCATTGAATGCAGAAACAGCGAAAATCTTGATAACTAATTATCTCAACTTGGCAAGAAATAACAGTGATTCGATATATCCATTTGAGGATTCGGCAATATCAACTCTTTTAGAAGTGGGTTATACAGAGGGGTCGCCTCGCCTGTTATTGAAATATTGTTATTTATTGATACAAAGAGCTAAAGATGAAATTCAAGGAGATTCAGTGATAAATACAGAATTTGTAAAACGTTTTGTAAAACCCATAGATAAATAACATTATGCCAATCGTTGTTGATGATAAATATAGAATAAATATTTTTCTGGATACTAATATCTTAGCTGATATTTTAGACGAAACTTTTGAAAATTTAAATAATTCTATCAAATTCTTTTCTTCATCTGATTTTGTTACTTTGAAATCTTCTCATTATGTAATGTATGAGTTCGTTGAAGTTAGAAAGAGAGAACACTTTTTAAGGGAAGTGGTGCGAAATAGGTTACAAGATAATATCTCTATTTCTAAATTGGTTGGGAGAAAAGGAATATGGAAATTTGATAACGTTCAGTATGAAGACCATAAAGATGAAATTCAGAACAAAATATTAGCTGAAAAAGAAAGAATATCTAATGAATTTGGAATTGATTGGGAACATAACATTTTGCATGAAGAACTGTTAAATCCAACATTGGATTTGTGTTTAGCATCTACCATATCAAGAGAGGATAGTTTAGTGTTATTATCTTGTGTATATCCAAATAAATCAGACAAAGAACGTCAAATTATTTTGTTGACCAGAGATAAACTCTTAAATGATAGTTATAATGAAGCTGATTTGGAAACAATTTTTGTGAACCATGGGTTAGTAATTCCTGAAATGATAAAGACTGGGAATGTTAAATGTAAGGAAAAATACGAAAACATTCCTCAAACAATAGACCATTATAGTACTCCTCTTCCTCAGACTGAAATCCAACAATTTTGGATTCAAAAATTTAAGGAAATTATTATTGATAAAAATAAAAATTCTTTTTTGGGATATACTTATGTACACAATGGAGACCAATGTATTTTCTTCAATTTACAAAAAGGTATTACTCTCAATGAAAATCTTGGATTGACAATAATTGGCAAAGATTTGGATTTTGTATATTCAACTCAAATTATATCCGAATTTTGGAATAATCAAAAAATAGGCAATTATCCATTTGTTGATAAGGGGAATAATGTTCCCATTTCATTCAAACCGTATGACAAAGACGAGAATGGAAATATCATAGAGTTCCAAAATCAAGCGTTACTTGTTAAACTGAGAGAAAAAGGAAACCTTGTATTTATCAACGAAGACGCATAATATTTGTAAACCATGTCCATCCACTCCATCCATCAATATCATGCGACAGACTTGAAAAGTCAAATTTTCATAACCGCAGGTAAGCGAAGCGTAGCCTGCGGACAGAACGAACACAATTATTTACGTATGAAAAAAATAAAACTCATCGCTATCGGTATCTTGTTATGTATCGGTGCAAAAGCGGAAAACAATGCGGGTCTGAGACTCTGGTTCGACCGTCCTGCCGGACAATGGGAAGAAACCATCCCGCTGGGTAACGGACGGCTGGGCATGATGCCGGACGGAGGCGTGGAAAAGGAAACGCTTGTGTTGAACGACATAACCCTGTGGTCGGGCGGTGTGCAGGACGCTGATAATCCCGATGCCGCCAAATACCTGCCGGAAATCAGGCAAATGCTTTTCGAGGGAAAAAACGCAGAGGCGCAAAAATTGATATACAAGACTTTTGTGTGCAAGGGTGCCGGTTCGGGATACGGAAATGGAAACGACGTCCCTTTCGGAAGTTATGAAGTGTTGGGCAATCTGCATATTGATTACCAATACCCACAGGGGAAGGTCGCACCGAAAAATTATCGCCGTCAATTATCGTTAGATGACGCCGTGGCAACCACCTCGTTTGAGTCCGGCGGAGTAACTTATACCCGTGAATATTTCGCGGCATTCGGTCTGGATGTGCTGGTCATCCGTTTACAGGCATCCCGCAGCGGATGTTTGAATTTTACCATAGACATGAATCGTCCGCAAGTCTATGAGACCCTGCTCGACGGCGATGAATTGCTTATGAAAGGGCAACTGAATAACGGTACGGACGGTAAAGGCATGCGCTACAATGCCCGCGTAAAAGTGAAAGTGGCGGGAAAAGGTGTTGTGAAAGGAAAAGACAACCGCATAAATGTTACGGATGCCAAGGAAGCTTTCATTTTTATTTCTGCCGCTACCGACTACAAAAATCCGGATTTTGAATCGAAATGCAGCCGGTTACTGCAACAGGCAATGACCGGCAATTATGCCCGTATCAAGGCGGAACATACAAAACTGTATCGTAATTATTTCGACCGGGCGCACCTCAATCTACATTCGCATCCGGACAGGGACACCATCCCCACCGACCGGAGATTGGACGCTTTTGCCGCTCATCCCAACGATAACGGCTTGGTGGAACTCTATTTCCAGTATGGTCGTTATCTCCTTATTTCGAGCGCCCGTCCGGGACTGTTGCCTCCCAATCTTCAGGGACTTTGGGCAAATACCATCCACACCCCGTGGAATGGCGATTACCACCTGAATATCAATGTGCAAATGAATCATTGGCCTGTGGAAATTACCAATCTTGCCGAACTGCATCAGCCATTGATACAGATGGTTGAATCGTTTGTCGAGCCGGGAAGCCGGACTGCCAAAGCTTTTTACAATGCCGGTGGTTGGGTAACGCACGTAATCGCCAATGTCTGGGGATTCACCGCGCCCGGCGAACATCCGTCTTGGGGCGCAACCAATACGAGTGGCGCGTGGTTGTGCGCCCATTTGTGGGAACATTTTGATTACAACCGCGACCCGAAATACCTGCAACAAATCTATTCGGCGCTGAAAGGCTCGGCGCAGTTTTTTCTGGATATACTCCAACCCGAACCGGCACACGGCTGGTTGGTAACCGTTCCGACCACCTCTCCCGAAAATTCGTTTTATTTGCCCGGAACCAAAACGAGCGCCAGTATTTGCATGGGTTCCACGATGGACAACCAGTTAGTCCGCGAAATATTCGGCAATGTCATCACGGCAAGCGAAATATTAGACGTGGATGCCGGTTTGCGCGACCGCTTGAAAGTGGCAATGGCCAAACTGCCGCCCAACCAAATCGGCAGTGACGGAAGGCTCATGGAATGGCTCGAAGAATATGAAGAGGTAGAGCCGCATCACCGCCACGTATCCCACCTCTACGGCCTGCATCCGGGCAATCAGATTACGCTGGCGGGAACGCCCGATTTGGCCGAAGCCGCCCGAAAATCGCTGATAGCGCGTGGCGACGGAGGAACAGGATGGTCGCGCGCGTGGAAAATCAATTTCTGGGCGCGCTTGGGCGATGGAAATCATGCCTATTTGCTGTTGTGCAATCTGTTGAAACCGGTCATGGAGAATGGTTTCAACATGAACAGGGGCGGAACTTATCCGAATCTTCTCTGCGCCCATTCGCCGTTCCAGATTGACGGCAATTTCGGCGGATGCGCCGGCATAGCGGAGATGTTCCTACAAAGCCATTCGGGCGTCATCGAACTGTTACCGGCCTTACCCGATGCGTTCTCCGACGGCTCATTCGACGGGCTACGGGTACGCGGAGGCGCTGACCTGTCGGCAACCTGGGCAGATAAAAAACTGACCTCCGTCACTTTGAAAGCAACCGCGGACAATACATTCAAACTGCGGATACCGGCAGGCGTTTCGGTAACGTTCAAAAAAGGCAAGGGAGAATCCCTGAATCCGACTGTTACGGACAATATAGCAGAGATTAGACTCAAAGCAGGAGAAACGGTTTCGATAACTGTTCAAACTGTCTGAGGTTACCGTTTATAGATTTGATGTATCAGTCGGCTTTCATCAGATACAAGAAAGATGAGGGATATTCGATATATTGCTTATACAGAAGTAAATAATTTACGAACTTAAACAAATAATTAAAATTATGGTCAAGAAAAATTGTTTTATCTTTTTGATGCTGTTGCTTGTTTTGCCGATGTCTTTGCCGGCGCAAAAGCATACGTTTGAAATAAAGGACGGAAATTTTGTGTATGATAACAAGTCTGTCCGTATTATCTCCGGCGAGATGCATTATCCGCGTATTCCGCATCAATACTGGCGTCACCGTATGCAGATGTTGAAGGCTATGGGGTTGAATGCAGTTACTACTTATGTGTTTTGGAACGCACACGAACCGGAACCGGGAAAATGGGATTTCACGGGAGACAATAATCTTGCCGAGTATATAAAAACGGCGGGTGAGGAAGGTCTAATGGTCATCCTTCGTCCCGGCCCTTATGTATGCGCCGAATGGGAGTTTGGCGGATACCCATGGTGGTTGCAAAACGTGGAAGGCATGGAACTGAGGCGTGACAATGAACAATTTCTGAAATATACCCAATTGTATATAAACCGGCTGTATCAGGAAGTCGGCAAGTTGCAGATAACCAAGGGAGGTCCTGTCATCATGCTGCAGGCGGAAAATGAATTTGGGTCGTATGTTGCTCAACGGAAAGATATTCCGTTGGAAGAACACCGCAACTATAATGCCAAGATTGTGCAGCAGTTGAAAAATGCCGGATTTGAAATACCCCTGTTTACATCGGACGGCAGTTGGCTTTTCGAGGGAGGCGCTACGCCCGGCGCTTTGCCGACCGCCAACGGAGAAAGCAATATCGACAATCTGAAAAAAGTCGTCAATGAATATCACGGCGGAAAAGGGCCTTACATGGTCGCCGAATTTTATCCGGGATGGCTGGCGCATTGGGTCGAGCCGCATCCGCAAGTGAACGCCTCCGGTATTGCCCGCCGCACGGAAAAATATTTACAAAACGATGTGTCTTTTAACTTTTATATGGTGCACGGCGGAACGAACTTCGGTTTTACGAGCGGTGCTAATTATGATAAAAACCACGATATTCAACCCGATTTGACAAGCTACGACTATGATGCGCCCATCAGTGAAGCCGGATGGGTTACGCCCAAATACGACTCTATCCGCAATGTAATCAAACAATATGTGGATTATGCGCTGCCGGATGCGCCGAAAGCCATTCCCGTGATAGAAATACCTTCCATCCAATTAAATAAAATTGCCGGTTTGGATGTTGAAAAATACAAAAAGGTTCAGAATGACACGCCGCTGACCTTTGAGCAGTTAAATCAGGGCTACGGCTATGTTTTATACCGGAAACACTTTAATCAGCCGATAAGCGGGAAATTGGAAATAAAAGGATTGCGGGATTACGCCTTAGTGTATGTAAATTCGGAAAAAGCAGGCGAATTGAACCGTTATTTCAACAAGTATTCGATGGAGATAGATATTCCGTTTAATTCCACGCTGGAGATACTTGTCGAAAATATGGGACGAATCAACTTCGGTTCCGAAATTATTCACAATACCAAAGGCATTATCAGTCCGGTTACCATAAACGGGATTGTGATGGAAGGCGACTGGGAAATGGTTCAAATACCGATGGATAAATCACCGGATTTCAAGAATTTGCCAACTGCGCAGAACAATACGGAAAGCGCAGCCAAATCCCTGACCGGCAAACCGGTATTGTACCGTGGAAGTTTCAATCTGTCCGAAACGGGCGATACTTTTCTGGATATGGAAGACTGGGGCAAGGGAATCGTGTTTGTCAATGGAAAGAACATCGGTCGCTACTGGCGTGTCGGTCCCCAGCAAACGCTGTATATACCGGGCGTATGGTTGAAGAAGGGCGAAAATGAGATTGTCATATTCGAACAGCAGCATGACAAGCCTCATACGGCAGTGCGGACAACCAAAATTCCGGTGTTGACGAAACTTGTTCTTAATGATTATTGAAATTTTACTTGCATCTTTCAAATTTATTGTGTAATTTTGCCCCGCGCTTTTAGTAAAAATCTTTCGTAAACCGGATCTATCGGGACTGGAAGGGCGTAGCTTTATCTCTTCATTATAGAATTTCGTTTGGACAATAACTGTTTATCATTAACTTTTTGCTCATTTTCTGTTGCGAATTATTTTCGCAACAGCGAAGAGTTTTGCTCATTTTTTATGTTAATTAATTTGTTTTTCTCGACATTTTTCTTAACACACACACACACACACACACACAGCAGGCGTACAATATAGCGCGCGCGTAATAAATAAATATCATATAAACAAGGAGGTTACACTACAATTTAGTGTAGCCTCCTTACTTTTTTTAAACCCTGTATGGAATTCATTCAAAAGGGATGGTATGTCATTTATACCAAGTCCCGGCACG
>BNTV01000057.1 GCA_025996865.1 Bacteroidia bacterium | reverse complement strand
CCGGTGCGACAGACAGGACTTATGCGGTTCCAGTTCCGGCCATCGTTGGCGATGCGTATAAATCTTCCATCGCGTTTGAAATGGAACGCCAATATACCTTCCAGTTTGAACTGTTTGGTAAAAAACCCATCGAATTTAAAGGTGTTACGGTAAGTGATTACGATGAAGTTACCCAGGAAGAGCTGCTTCGTTTGCACTGGGCAGGTTCAAACATCTATTATGATGCTGCGCTTAAGCATTTGACGTTTGATGACAGTAACGTTAAAACCAACGAGCAGTATCAGGGAGTTTATTTCCAGTGGGGCAGCCTTACAGGTATCTCGCCTGAAGGTCCATATACTCAAGGTAATACGGTAATTTATCCGATGGGAGGCGAGCCTGTTACCGCTGCTCCGGCTTGGAATGCTATTCCTCACGTTACGTCTGATCCCGGCACTTATCCCCGTAGCGCTAAATACCTGACCGAAACAGCCTATGACACTATCAGCGGAGTAGGCGATATATGCAAATATTTAACAGAGAGGGGCTGGGCTCCAAAGGGTAAACGCTGGCGCATGCCGACTTCGGCTGAGTTTGGAGAAGCGGGCGATTACGGTAATGCCGGCGCCGCCAGTTGGGGTGGTGTTTCTACCGTGAATGCAGACGGCACCACTGCCTTTACCAACGGAATGCAGTTGCGAAAATTAAACACTCCGTACTTCCCCGCTTCCGGGTATCGTGACAATTCGACGGGCGCATTGGACGTCGTGGGTACGCGCGGCTATGCATGGTCTTCATCACCGAGCAGCTCTTCTGGCGGCTTCTACTTGAGCTTCGGTAGCGCGGCGGCGACCCCAGCGGTCAACAACATCTATCGGACGTTCGGCTTCCCTGTCCGCTGTGTATCGGAATGAGTGTGACCTGAGTACCTGCCGACGTTGGGATTCATCCCAACGTTAGCAGGTGCGTAATTGTAAACAAGATGATGGGCGTTATCGTGTACCGGCGAAGGCAAGGAAGACCTTCAATCGAGGGATAGCGGCTGTGCCATCGGCAGGGACTGAACAAGGCAGACCTGTCAAACCGCCCTGCGGTTTCAAAAACAAAAAAGCACAAGGAGTCAAAATACCTTGTGTTTTTTTGTTTTGCAGATTACAAATAAAGCTGTAATTTTGCAGTGAATTATTAAGGGTGTGGGGCTGACCAAAAAGGGTATTTTGCACGTCATTGCGAGGGCTTGCCCGAAGCAATCCGGTACTCCACTACTACATAAAATTAACTTAACACTATAAAATGAGCGATTTATTAAAAAAATACAATACCCCGGTTCCCCGCTATACCAGCTATCCGCCGGCCAATTACTTCAACGAATCTTTTACCGCGAAAGATTACGAATCCGCATTGGACGCTTCCAATGCAAGCGAACCGCAACATCTTTCTTTTTATTTTCATATTCCGTTTTGCCGCCACCTTTGTTATTACTGCGGATGCAACTCTTTCGCTATGGCGAAACCGGACAAAACAGACCGGTATATTTCCGCGCTTCATAAGGAAATAGACAGGGTTTTGCCTCACATTGACAAGAAGCGGAAAATCGCACAAATCCATTATGGCGGCGGGACGCCTACCGTCTTACCGGCAACGATTCTGAAAGAATTGAACGATCATCTGCTTTCAACTTTTCCTCACATCGACCAACCGGAAATTGCCATCGAATGTCACCCCGGTTATTTGGATGAAAATTACTGGCAATCGCTGACCGGCGCAGGTTTTAACCGTTTCAGCACCGGCATTCAGGATTTTGATGAAAAGGTTTTGAAGGCATCTAATCGCAAACCTTCTTTATTGCCTTTGGAAACGATTTTCCAAATTTTGCGGCAAAAAAACGCCGGCATCAATCTGGATTTTTTGTACGGTTTACCTTTGCAAACAGCAGATAGCTTTGTCAAATCCATTTCAAAAGCCATTGAGTTGCAACCCGATCGTTTGGTTACTTTTTCGTATGCGCATGTTCCTTGGGTGAACAAAAGGCAATTATTGTTGGAAAAAACCGGTCTTCCCGCGCAGGAAGAAAAGAGCCGGATGTACGAACAAGCAAGGGAAATTCTCACCCAATCCGGTTATCAAGCCATTGGTCTCGACCATTTTGTAAAATCTTCCGACGAACTATATACCGCGCTTCAAAACAGGCAATTGCATCGCAATTTCCAAGGATACTGTACCCGGCGCACCACCGGACAGGTTTATGCGTTCGGAGTGACGGCCATCAGTCAGCTTTCGGGCGCGTATGCACAAAACAGCAAAAGCATCGACGATTACATAGAGCGGATCAATCAAGGTTTTGCTACCGTCAAAGGATATTTTTTGAGCGAAGACGAACAAATCACCCGCGAAGTCATTGAAACATTGATGTGCAATTACAGCTTCGACTGGCAGGATTTATCGGAACGGCTTGCGCTTTCCGTAGAAAAAATCAAGCAGGCAACAGCTTATAATCCGGTTCGTTTTCAGGAGTTTGCCGCCGACGGTATCATTTCTTTTGATGACAACCGGATGGATATAAAGCCCGAAGGGAGGCTTTTTGTGCGGAATGTCGCGGCTGCATTGGATAAATTGATGCTTTATACGGATAAAGTTTTTTCAAAACCGGTGTAAACTTCATTTTTGTAATTCGAGAAATTTTACGTAAGTTTGCAACATGATTTATCCAATTTTAAATTTTTAATGAAATGAAAAATAAGCTACATCTAATAACATTGTTGATTCTGATTTTAACAGTAGTCCAATCGGCAACAGCACAAAACGAAGTTAAATTACGCGACATTGAATGTTATAACTTAGGAGACGGACGTTATTATTGCCGTGATTATAAAACGGAAAAACCGTTACAGGGCAATTCCCGCATCATCGACGGTTATACCACACAATACACCGAAGCGCTATTCAAAGACGGCATACCCAACGGAAACTGGAAAACATACAAGAACAATGTCTTGATAGAAGAACGTGTTTATGATGACGGCATCCTGGACGGCCCGTATAAAGAATATTATTCGGACGGTTCCGTTAAAGTTTCCCGCAACTACGTAAAAGGGAAACCCGATGGAAAATTCCTTCAATACGCTTCGAACGGCAAAATCGAAAGTGAAGTCAATTTCAAAGACGGATTACAGAACGGACCGGAAATTCATTACGACAGCGAAGGCAATATCCGCTCCCAAACAAACTATGCAACAGGGAAAGCAACAGGCAAAGAAGTCAAAAATATCGGGGATTACGTCCAAACGGCCTATTATGATAAAGAAGGAAAATATGATGGTGAATATTCCGAAATATTTACCAACGGTAATGTACAGAAAAAAGGACGATATGTCAACGGGAAAAAAGAAGGCGTCTGGGAATATGGAAAGAAAAACGGACAGAAAACCCGTACTGATGTATATGCCAATGATGAAAAAATAAAAGAAACCCTTTATTATACCGACAATACGGTAGAAGTTGTTCGTGAACTGAAAAACGGGAAGAAAAACGGATGGGAACGAAAATACAATTTCGGTGACGGTAACATTAAAAGCGAAATTTTTTACAAAGACGGGGAAGTATCTTCGGATACCGGTTCCGGACCGGTAAAACGAACAAAGCAAATTTCAAGTAATATTGGAGGCTATGTCCAGACATTATATGAAGTAAACGGTAAATATGAAGGAGAATATACCGAACAATGGTTGGAAGGCACCAAAGGCATGAAAACCAAAGGACAATATAAAAACGGAAAGAAAACCGGACATTGGGTATATGAAGATGAATATGGTAAAAAGCAAAAAGAAGAAAACTACCTTGACGGTGAATTGGAAGGCGCCTATATTCGTTACAGCGACAATGGTAAACTATACGAAGTGTTCCAATATACCAAAGGAGAAAAAAACGGGCCTTACAGACTATACCGGTACAATGAAGACGGCTTACGGGAAACAGGTACTTATGTGGCCGGACGTGTAAAAGGCCTTAGAAAAACGTACGATCAATACGGTAAAATATCAGAAGAAAAAGAAGTGAACTAAGAATATCCGGTAATGCAAAACAGTCATCCAATCATCATCATCGGCGCCGGCCTAACCGGCTTAACTACCGCTTTTCACTTGGTAAAACGCGGAAAGAAAGTCCTGATTCTGGAAAAAAACGACCGCATCGGCGGACAAATCCAAACCTTACAAAAGGATGGTTTTGTATTTGAAACGGGACCAAACACGGGAAGTGTTTCCCATCCCGAAGTAACAGAATTATTTACTGCATTATCTCCGGCTTGTGAATTGGAAACCGCCGATGAAAGCGCCAAACGCCGGTTAATATGGAAAGACGGCCGTTTCCTGGAATTACCCGGCGGATTATTGAGCGGCATTACGACTCCTATTATTACTTGGAAAGACAAATTCCGTATCCTCGGCGAGCCTTTCCGGCCCAAAGGAACAAATCCCGACGAATCGGTTGCTGAATTGGCGCTTCGCCGTTTGGGAAAATCCTACGTGGATTATTGCGTCGATCCTTTTATCTCAGGTATTTATGCAGGAGACCCTGAGCGTTTGGTTACCCGCTACGCACTTCCGAAATTGTATAATTTGGAACAAAATTACGGTAGTTTCATCAAGGGAACCATCGCCAAAGCCAAAGAACCGAAGACGGAACGCGACCGCTTGGCAACCAAAAAAGTTTTTTCCGCCCGGGGCGGATTGAGCAATCTGACTGCCGCTTTGGCAGACGCCATCGGACGGGAAAACATCCTGTTATCGGTATCTTCTTTGACAATTCAACCGGTGGAAAATCACTGGCAGGTTATTTATTCTACTCCGGAAGGAGAGAAAAGGCTGCAAGCGGAAAAAGTGATTACGACTGTCGGCGCATCTGTTTTACCGGAAATTCTTCCTTTTATCGACCGGATGGAAATGGATAAAATCACCGGCCTTCGCTATGCACAAATTGTACAAGTGGCTGTGGGAATGAAAAATACACAGGGTTTACGCTTCAATGCTTTCGGCGGATTAATTCCTTCCCGCGAAAAAAAAGACTTGTTGGGCATCCTTTTTCCTGCTGCCTGTTTCAGCGGACGCGCTCCAGAAAAAGGCATGACTTTTTCGTTTTTTATAGGCGGTGTCAAAGCCGGACAGCTTACCGAATTGTCCGATAAAGGCATCGAAAATATAGTCGTCCGCGAATTTCACGAAATGCTTCGGTTTCCGGCAAATGTCGAACCGGATATGATTTACATTGCACGCCACGCGCACGCGATTCCTCAGTATGAAAAAAGCACGGGTGAACGTTTGGAAACCATCGAAAAGTTGCAAAATCGTTATCCCGGATTAATCCTTGCCGGAAATATCCGCAACGGTATCAGTATGGCTGACCGGATTCTGCAAGGTACAACGATTGCCGGGGAAATATAAGATTACCGCAGTAGGGTTTTTCTGTCGCCTTTTTATATAGTTTTATGCACATTTTTTGTATTTATGTGCAATATTAAAAAATTTGACTATATTTGCAGCCTCTAACTATTAAAATTTGTAATAATGAAGAAGAATTTATTTTTATTGGCGATTGTTTTTTTCGCGTGTAGTGAGGTTTGGGCAGGTGATATCTTAACCAATACGAATCAAAATGTTTCTTTTCTGAGAAATCCCGCCCGGGGCGCTTCTACCGAAATAGACGCGGCTTATACCAACCCGGCGGGTTTGGCTTTTCTTACGCATGAAGGTTTCAATCTCTCAATCAATAATCAAAGCGCTTTTCAGACGCGCTCTTTAACGACTACATTCGCTCCTTTTGCAGGTTTTGGTGAAAATGCGACCAAAAATTTTGAAGGTAAAGCGAAAGCTTGGGTTATTCCCAGTTTACAAGCGGCCTATAAAACAGGCAATTGGGTATTTTCAGGAAATTTTGCCGTAGCCGGCGGCGGCGGGTCGCTTGAATTTGCATCCGGTTTGCCTTCGTTTGAATCGCAGATTTCCATGATTCCGTTGTCGGTAAATCAACAAATGGGCGCCAACGCTTTTACCGGATATTCTCTGGAAAGCCGGTTGACAGGTTCGTCAATGACGTTTGGCGGACAATTGGGGGCGACGTATTCAATTCTTGATAATTTTTCCGCTTATCTGGGTTTGCGTTTGAATTATGTGGATAACGGTTATGAAGGCTATCTCAAAAATATTCAGTTACGTAATGCAGCCGGACAATATGTACCTGTGCAGAATGTAGTGCCTTCGGTGGGCAATCTGAATCTGGACCTGAAACAAACCGGTTTGGGAATTGCGCCGATTATCGGTCTGGATTATAAATGGAATAATCTGAATGTAGGTATCACCTACGAATTTAAATCGGCGATTGAATTAACCAACAAAACGACTGAAAATACGACCGGACAAGCGCAATTCAACGACGGCTTCAAAACACCTTACGATATTCCGGCATTGTTGAGCATCGGCGCACAATACGATATTCTTCCGGCATTGACTGTATCGGCCGGTTACCATCATTTTTTCGATTCGGATGCCAAAATGCTGAGTGACAGACAAAAACTAATTGACGGCGGTACAAACGAATATTTGGCCGGTGTAGAATATCGTTTTAATCCGAAATTCTTAGCCAGCTGTGGTGCGCAATTTACCCGCAGCGCTGTAACAGACGCTTTCCAGACCGATTTGACTTATTTCTTAAATTCGGTATCGTTCGGTTTCGGCGGTGCATGGAATGTCACTGAAAATATCCGGATTAATGCGGCTTATTTCTTCACGAATTATGAAGATTGGACGACTGAAACGCCGGTTATTTCCGTAGTGAAAGGTTCTACCGTATTCGGAAGAACGAACAAAACTTTTGGTGTTGGGGTTGATTTTAAATTTTAATAAAACCCATAGAAAGACTGTCTCAAAAGTCCGGATAAAATTAACTTAACACTATTTTTTATTCAAAGTAAAAGAAACCGGGATATAGGCGGGGGCGCTGAAAGTGTTTCCGCCTATTGTAAAATTAGGCTTGATGCGGAAAGTCACATTGCTTGGATTGCCTCCGATGCCTGCAAAATTGAAAATCAGATTTTTCAGCGTTTCCATTGATTGACCGCTTGCCACTTTTTTGAGGTCAAATGCCAGATTAATCGGTAAAACGGTTTTCCCTCCTCCTCCGGCTACTTCAATTTGCCGTTGCATAACGCCTTGCGTCATTTCAAGACCGTCAATTTCCAGAATGTAACTTAATCCGTTCAATAACGCCGTTTGGGGATTGGGATTTGTTACGTCTAAATTCAAATTAAAATTGAGCGGCAAAGTTCCCGAAGGTGATGAAAAAGCGGTCGCCAATTTAGCCAATGACAGCGGGTTAAGGGCAGAAATGCTATTCGTGTTTGATAAATTAATTCCGTCCAAAGTCAATCCTGAAATAGAGTTGTAGGCATATTTGCATTGCGTCATGTTATAAGCGCCGGCCAACTGTTGGGCAACGTCGCAAGCTGTGAAAATCACAACAAAACCGATTAAAGCTATAATTTTTTTCATCAATTAAATATATTTTATAATGTTAGTAATAATTCGTATCTATTTCATTAATCTTTCCCGGCCAAATGCACTGTCATTTGCGGGAATGGGATTCCTATCCCTTTCTTTCCGAATATTTTATAAACTTGTTCATTGAGGTTGAAATAAACGTTCCAATAGTCGGAAGTATTAACCCAAACCCGAATCAAAATGTCAACCGAACTTTCATTTAAGGTTTTCAAGGCGATAAATGGCGCCGGGTCTGGAAAAATCCGCTCGTCCGATTGAATGATTTTCGTCACCGTTGATTTTACCAAATCGTAATCCGTTCCGTATTCAACGCCAACGACCAAATCGATTCTACGGGTATTTTTGTTATTGAAATTTACGATTACATTGGAACTTAATCCTCCGTTGGGGATGAAAACCGTTTTATTGTCAGCCGTCATAATTTCCGTATTGAAAATATGAATTTCTTTTACGGTTCCTTCTTGTCCCTGCGCTTGAATATAATCGCCTACCCGGTAAGGACGGAAAACCAAAATCATGACTCCACCTGCAAAATTCTGTAATGTCCCGCTCATTGCCATACCCATGGCAACGCCCGCCGATGCGAGGATGGCGACAAATGAACTGTTGTTTATTCCCAGAATATTGACAATTGTAATTAATAAGGCTGCTGTCAGGATAATATCAATCAGGCTTTTCAGAAAAGAAGTGACTGTCGGGTCAAATTGCTGTTTGCTTAGCAATTTATTTACAAGTACTTTGGTATATTTGATGAGTTTCCGACCAATGAAATAAATTACAATGCAAAGGAGTAATTTTTCACCGAAGTTAATCGCATCATCTCTTAACGTATGTAGTGAATGTTCCCACCAGGAAATGTTGTCAAGATTTTTTAATGAATCCATGTTTTTAGTGTAATTATATGAGTTTTTTCCTCTTAAATTAAACAGAAAAATTAAATCTCAAATTTCCGCCAAGGCCGTTTCTTACAATCCGCATTAATGTTGTAAGTCGAATATCACTTGCATCATTTTCTATGCGCGAAATATAATTTTTTGTTGTACCTGCTCGCGAAGCAAGTTCTTCTTGCGTCAAATTTTGCTTTTTTCGTGCGTCTTGTATAAGTACGCCCAATTTGAAAGTTTCAAAATCTTCTTCGTATTTTTCGCGAGTAGATGTACCTCTTTTTCCGTATTTACGGTCAAGGTGTTCATCCCAGTTTACAATTTCATTTTGCTTGTTTACTTTCATAATAATTTTGTTTTAATCTTTTTGCTTTTTCTATTTCTTGTTTGGGTGTTTTTTGTTTTTTCCAATTATCCAATCTATTTTGGATTGAATTTTTTCGGATTGTGCATTATAGAAGTCCCCAAAATAGCTCCCATAAACAATAACATCTCTTAGATATTTTGGCTCCATGCTGCAAAGTTACCTAAATAGATAATGATTTCCAAATATTTTATAGCTTAAATATAGCGCCATATTAAAAAAATGACTAACTTTGAGCGTTATAAAATAATTCGTATGCGATACGCAATTTTTGTTTTGTTCTTCTTCATTTCGATTCTTCTTCGGGCACAGACACTTGAGGAAGCCGATAAATTGTATGCCGATAAAAAATACGTGGCGGCGGCGGAGATGTATGAGCAATTATACAGGTTTGACAATGCTGCCGAGTCTTACCTGATGCAAATTTCTTTGCTTGAAAAAGATAAAAAAAATAAAAAAGCTCCTGTGATTATTGATTCGCTGAGACCTTTAATCAAAAAAGTCGAGAATTTGGCGAGAATGGTTAGCCGGTGCGAAAATATCCAGATAATTGATAGCATCCTTGTTGATAAAACTCATTTTTTAAGCGCTTACCATTTGGTTGAAGAAGCCGGAACGCTTGAACAAACAACGGGTTCGGTTACCTATGAAAATCAACTGAAAGATCGTCGTTTTTTCGGCAAGAAAGCCGAGAAAACCCTTTTCCGTTTATATACACAGGTGAAAATGCAGGACGGATGGTCGGAAGAAAAGCCCTTGAATATTCCGGTCGATTCGTTGGCCGATGATAATTATCCTTTTGTAATGTCCGATGGATTAACTATTTATTATGCTTCTAACGGGAACGAATCGATTGGCGGTTACGACTTGTTTATCAGCCGTTACAATGTGGACAATGACACGTATTTGGCTCCCAGGCAACTCGGAATGCCCTTTAATTCTCCATACAACGATTATATGTTGGCTATCGACGAACTCAATGGCGTCGGCTATTTTGCAACCGACCGGTTTCAACCGGAAGATAAAGTGATTATTTACACGTTTATTCCGAATGAAGAGCCTGTGTTCGTAGAGGATGAAAATTTTGCCGTTTTAGCCGGTCGCGCGAAAATCAATTCCATTCGGGATACTTGGCGTCCCAATGCCAATTATCAGGCGCTTTTGCAAAAAATCGGGAATGATATCGAAAAAGGAAATCAACAGGCAGTGACTAAGGATTTTACTTTTGTGATAAACGATAAAATTGTTTATTATACTTTGGCGGATTTTGAGGATGAGGGCGCCAAACAAACTTTCTTGCGTTCGCGGGATTTAAAAAAGCAAATTTTGACTTTGGAAAATCAATTGGACGCTCAACGAAGAAATTTTGCCGAAGGTGATGCGAATCGTAAACGCACTTTGAAATTATCAATCCTTGAAAACGAATCTCGTTTGGAAAATTTATATGACACATTCAAAAAAATGGAGATTGAGGTGAGGAACAGAGAGATAAAGGAGTTAAGAACTAAGAGTTAAGAATTAAGAATTAAATATGGAAGTTATAATTATTGTTGTATTGTGCCTTATTGGAATATTGCTGATTATGGCAGAGATATTCCTGATTCCGGGATTGACGATTGCGGCTTTAGCAGGGGCTGCGTTTTCGATTGCCGGCATATATTATGCGTTCCGTAGTTATGGGGTTTGGGGCGGAAGCATTACGCTTGTTTCGACTTTGGCGATTATCGGAATAGCTTTTGTTTATTTAGTGAAATCCAAGGCTTTGGATACAATTTCCCTGAAAACCGATATTAATTCGACGGTGGCTTCAAACGATTCGTTGAGTGTTGCCGTCGGAAATGAAGGAATCAGTATTTCCCGCCTGAATCCGATGGGTAAAGTCCGTGTGAACAACATCACGATGGAAGCAAAAACATTGGGTGAATTTGTCGATGAAAACACGGAAATCGTAGTTTTGAAAGTATCGCCGACGCAGTTGATTGTGAGAACTAAAAATTAAAAGTTATAAAATATAAACTAAAAAATGAATTAATATGTTTGAAGCAGCAGCATTACTTTGGATTATTATGATTGTAGCAGCGATTGTTTTGTTGTCTATATTCTTTTATTATGTGCCTTTCGTATTGTGGATTAACGCAAAGGCTTCGGGAGTGAGTATTTCTTTATTGCAACTCTTTCTGATGCGGTTGCGGAAAGTTCCGCCCCCAGTGATTGTCAACGCGATGATTGAAGCGCACAAAGCCGGTTTGAAAAATATTACCCGCGACCAGTTGGAAGCGCACTATTTGGCAGGTGGACATGTCGAAAGAGTAGTACATGCCTTGGTTTCCGCCGAGAAAGCGAATATTGATTTGTCTTTCCAGATGGCGACGGCTATTGACTTGGCGGGACGCGATGTGTTTCAGGCCGTTCAAATGTCCGTAAACCCGAAAGTGATTGATACTCCGGCTATTGCCGCAGTAGCTAAAAACGGTATCCAACTGTTGGTAAAAGCGCGTATCACGGTTCGCGCCAATATCAAACAATTGGTTGGCGGCGCCGGCGAAGAAACGGTTATCGCAAGGGTAGGCGAGGGGATTATTTCCTCGATCGGTACGGCGGAAACGCACAAGGAAGTTTTGGAAAATCCGGACAGCATTTCCAAAGTCGTTTTGAAAAAAGGTTTGGATGCCGGTACCGCATTCGAAATTCTGTCGATTGACATTGCCGATATAGACATAGGTAAAAACATCGGCGCCGAATTGCAGATGGACCAGGCTCAGGCCGATAAAAACATTGCACAGGCCAAAGCGGAAGAACGTCGTGCAATGGCTGTCGCCCTTGAACAGGAAATGAAAGCCAAAGCGCAGGAAGCCCGCGCCAAAGTAATCGAAGCCGAAGCCGAAGTGCCGAAAGCGATGGCCGAAGCTTTCCGAAACGGCAATATGGGTATCATGGATTATTACCGGATGAAAAATGTACAAGCCGATACCGATATGCGGGAAAGCATCGCGAAACCGGCTGGAAAAACACAAGATAAAACGATTAACAAAGGCTGAAAGGTAAATGGTGAAAGGTGAAAAGCAAAAGATTTTTCACCTTTCACCAAAAATAAATTTACATGAGAATAATTCCTCCAGACCAGCTTCCGGTTAATGCGGACGGTTCGATTTTCCATCTGCATTTGAAACCGGAACAATTAGCCGATAAAGTAGTCTTGATGGGCGACCAGGAAAGGGTGCCCGTCGTGGCTGCGTCTTTCGATTCCATTGAGTTTGACTCTCAAAGTCGTGAATTCCGAACCATTACCGGTTCTTATAAAGGGAAGAGAATCACGGCTTTATCACATGGAATCGGTTGCGATAATTTAGATATTGTCATGACCGAATTGGATGCTTTGGCGAATATTGATTTGCAAACGCGTGAAGTGAAGAAAGATTTACGTCAACTGACTTTGGTTCGGATTGGCACTTGCGGCGGTTTGCAGCCTTTTGCTCCGATTGGTTCGTATGTCGTTTCCGAAATTTCGATGGGTATGGACGGATTGATTTTCTTCTATGAAGGTGGAGAGTCGATTTCCGATTTCGAGTTATCGGAGAAATTTTCGAAACACACGCAATGGGACAAGTTATTGGCTACCCCTTATTTTGTACATGCGGACAAAACTTTGATCGAACAAATCGGACACGACATGGTGAAAGGAATAACCATTTCTGCCAGCGGCTTTTATGGTCCTCAGGGACGGCATGTCCGTTTGGGTTTGAACAATCCGGAAATGAACAAACAGATCGAATCGTTTGAATATAAGGGATTAAAGATTTGCAATTATGAGATGGAAAGCGCTGCGTTGGCGGGATTGGCTTCTTTGATGGGGCATAAGGCGATGACGGCTTGTTTGGTGATTGCAGGGCGATATTCCGGTGGGATGAATACGAATTACAAAGGGTCGTTTGATGAATTGATTGCTAAGGTTTTGGAGCGGATTTGAGTTCAGATAATTGCTTGATGGTATTCATCGGCAAAAACCAAACGCTAGTCCATCTACTACCGTTTTGTTGCGCAGTATATTGACAACTTATACACCCGATTGGTCAATGAAAAACGGATTGACCGTTTCCTTGGGCTATCCTTGTTGTAGCCTTTTTATTGTTTGGAGTAGGTGGCTCTGCCGACTATTATCAGTTTTACCTGCTATACAAAACAGACAAGGAAGCGCCGAGATTTTACACTTTTGTAGCGACAAATACTTTTTTACGGTCTTCGCAAATGGCTGGAGTAGAGCATAACATTTTAGCAAAAATCCCTAATAACCTTTTCTACTCTTAAATTTGTTTTTCAAGGGATTTAAAAATAATATTTATTATCTTTGCACTATAAATTAATAATTACATGATAAAAAATAATCGTTTACAAATAATGAGCAGAATAGTCATTTTTGCATTTTTCATTTTGTTTTGTTTGAACATTTCTGCTCAAATCGTTTATCACGATGCCGGTAATTTCCCGATATTGGGTAAAGTCAGCGAAGCCACTGAAACGCGCTATGAACGTTTACCGGCTTATTTGAAAAAGATTAGCCGCAGTCCGGTGTGGAATCTCGGAAAAAATACGGCGGGACTGGCTTTACGTTTCCGTACCAATTCCACTATGGTTGCTGCGCGGTGGACAGCACTCAGCAACAACGCAATGAACCATCAAACAGCTACCGGTACGAAAGGGCTTGACCTTTATGCTTTGGTCGAAAACGAGTGGGTATTTGTAAACAGCGGACGTCCGACCGGACAGGAAACAACGGCAACCATCATTGGCAATATGACATCCGAAGAACGGGAATATATGCTTTATCTTCCTCTGTATGATGGTGTAAGTAAATTAGAAATCGGTGTCGATTCGTTAGCGTTTATCGGACAGCCTCAAGTAGATTTACCACGGCGTACCAAACCGGTTGTTTGTTATGGAACAAGTATTTTGCAGGGCGGCTGTGCTACCCGTCCCGGAATGGCGCATACCAATATTTTGGAACGGCGTTTCAACCGTGAGTTTATCAATCTGGGGTTTAGCGGAAATGCTTTACTCGACCTCGAAATAGCCGAATTGATGGCAACCGTTGACGCTTCGCTTTTCATTCTCGATTTTCTCCCGAATGCCAATGTTGAACAGATGAATGAGCGGGCGATTCGTTTTTTCCGGATTATCCGCGAGAAACATCCCGATACACCGGTTCTTTTTGTAGAAGACCCGGTTTTCACCCATTCCCGTTTTGATAATCGCATAGCGGAAGAAGTTAAAAACAAAAATGCAACTATTAACCGGATTGTGAACCAGTTGAAAGCTGAAGGCGAGAAAAATATCGAACTCCTGTCATCGCGCGATATGTTGGGGCGCGACGGCGAAGCAACCGTTGATGGAGTTCATTTTACCGATCTGGGTTTTATGCGTTATGCTGATTTGTTAACGCCTTATATTGAGGCGGTAATAAGATGACCATTAAAAAAACAAATTATATACACATGCAAACAAAAGTACTTTTATCTATTTTTTTGACGGCAATATTGTTTGCCGGAGTTTCTACATCTGCAAATGCGGTGGATTGGACAAAAAAATCGAATCCATTTCCCGGAGAGGGTCGAGAGAACGCAGTTTCTTTTGTAATCGGTAATGTAGCCTATTTAGGTACCGGTTATGTTTACAAAAATTATTCCAATGTTTATTACAAAGATTTTTGGAAGTACGATTCATCTTCAGACACATGGACACAGATCGCTGATTTTCCGGGAGATGCCCGATATGAAGCTGTTTCTTTTTCTGCCAATGGGAAAGGTTATGTAGGTCTCGGTAGTAGTGAAAATAAAATTTGTAATGATTTTTATGAATACAATCCGGGGAGTGATTCATGGACTAAAATTACTAATTTTCCCGATGCGCGATATGGTGCAGTTTCTTTTTCAATAAATAATATCGGATATGTGGGAACCGGTTATGATGGGACTGCCTTGAAAAGTGACTTCTACAAATATGAAAACGGGGCATGGGTAGCTATCGCTTCTTTACCGACATCAGAAGCAAGAATATATGCTACGGCTTTTGTTGTTGGAGATTTGGCTTATGTTGCCGGAGGTGGACATGAGCCGGGAGTTTTTGGCGCTTTTGATACTAAGTATGAATATAACCCAAAAACCAACACCTGGAGTAGAGAGGGTTATAACAGTGTATTAAGTTCAAATATCTTGCTTAGTTATGTTTCGGCAGGAATACCTTATATTGCAGTATATGATGACCTTTATAGGTATAATGCTGAGGAACGATTTTATGAACCTTTAGGAGATGTATTTCAATTGGGTGATTTTTTCTCAAAAGAAACTTTTTTTGTTATCAATGATGTTCCTTATATGAGTTTGGGATCGGGTGGTAGTTTTTTTAGTCCTACACTGAATATAGATCTTTGGTATGATGCTGATGCTAAAAAACAAACAGGAATTGCCGCGATAAAAGAAAATATTGCTGTTTTTCCGAATCCGGCTACAGAGTCTTTTGTAATATCAGGAGCCTTCGGTGCCAATGTTTCCATTTTTGATTTACAAGGACATATTATTTATGAACAAAAAAATATCGGTCAAACCGAAATATTCTATACTGCCGGATGGGCAAAAGGTGTTTATTTGATACGAATACAAAACGGTAGTAACAAAACAATCCATGAAGTGATTATTCGCTAAAAGAAAATAAACTAATCAATATCTATTGTTAAGTTAATTTTATGTAGTCGTCTGCCGTAGCGTAAATATCCGTAACTTTCTGATACAACATCCGTTCGGAGGTGCGAATATCGCGCATGCGTTCCAGTACCAAATCGAACAGCGATGATGACATCCAAGTTGTAAAACATGGTATCGTACTTTTTTCCATCGTCGGCAGTTATCCAAAATTTTCGGATAACTGAATATTTATTTAGCTCTCCGGACTCGAAAATTTGCTGTAAATGGTAGCTGACTGTGCGCACATCCACACGCGGATGTGCGTTGGACAGTAAAAAATCTATTCTTTCACAACTACTAATTTGAGCGTTTCGGGACTGTCAACCGTACCAAAAATCCCATCCGCTTCAAACGGGAAAAGATTATCGGTTGTATATAAGTGTTGGCTACGAGCGCTGTAATAGCTGAACCAAATAGTCGCATCTTCATCCGTAGCGCCTTGAATGGCAACATAATATAAATCATCAATCTTTACGCCTATTCCATGACATACATCCCCTGAAAATGCCGCCAATTGGTCATCGTCCTGAGCATACACCGCCAACTCCGGAGGAAGTTTTACTACGGCTGTCATACTTACCGAATAAGCGCTATTATCCACTTGCCAGACAGGAGCCAGAAACTTTGCGAATTCTTCTTCTTCGTGACAGCATACCATCACTAAGGTAAAAAGGCAGAAAAGGAGAATATTTGTGCAATTTTTTATTGATTTCATTTGTTTTATTGTTTTGTCGTATCGTGTAGAGACGCGGCATGCCCCGTCTCTACATTTCTACGATGATTAATTTATTTTACTTTTACTACAATATAAGAGCCGCTACTGTTTCCGGCTGTTACTTTCACGACATAAACGCCGTTTGTTAAAGCAGAGCCATTCACGACTACCGTATTTGTTCCGGAGAACAGCGCCTTTTTGTTTTGCAACAGCACGGTTCTACCTGCTATATCCACAACTTTCACATCTATCTGCTCATCCTTTTCTACCTTGATTTCTATTTTGAAATCTGTTTGGAACGGATTCGGATAAACAGAAGCTTTGCCTGCATTCGCGCTGAAATCCAATATAACCGGTATTTCCGTTGTACCGGATACTGTATTCGGTGTATAATTGAATTGAGCGTTCGCTGTGCCAATCGTTTCTCCGGCGCGTTGCAATTCAAAATGAATGGCTCCATTCGTTTCATTACCGGCTATGGTAATGAAACTCAAAGGTATTTCTCCATTGGAAGTATATTCACCGATACCGCGCAAATCACCATTGATGTATGCCTTGATTTGGTCGCCTTCCTGCAAATCCATGCTTGTAGCAATCACGTTCATGTTTTCGGCAAAACGATAGTTGCTATACTTGTCATCCGCAGGATTGTTGACCGGAACTTCCGACGAACGGAGGTTGCCGAACGCACCGCTTACGGACGGATAAATGAAGGTAACATCATTGTTTGCCAAACGCCGCAACATGTATCCCTTGTTGGCTTCCATGTAAGTCAGGTTGCCTGTCCAACGGTTTTGCGAGTACATGGCGAAACTGTTCAGTGATTTAACCACATCCCCATCGTGGGCGTCGTATCCTGCCAATGCTTCGTTGACCGTTGTATTTACCGCCGGCAGATAACTGATATAGTTCCACTGATGGTTTCCCTTGATGGTGATGGGTACGGTTTTCGTGTCGATAGCCGAACCGGAAGCGCTGAATGTCTGTGCTTTTTCCGAATTAATCAAGAACATGGAAGTATTGTTGAATCCACCGTTTTGAGACAGTGTTCCCATCCATTTTTTCTGACTTGTCGAATAGGAATCGAATGTTTCCAACACTTTCGCGATATCATTTCCCGACCATTTTCCGGTGGACAATGTTTTGTTCACATCGCTTAAATCATTGTTTGCCAGATTAAAAGAAATCCAGTTCCAACCGCTGTTCAAGGCAATATTCTGATAGAATATTTCTTTGCCGTCGAAGATAACCGGTTGTTTGGCCGTTCCATAAATGGCGTCGTTTGTGAAATGGATTTGTGTGTCGGGAGTTGCTTTGTAAGTCTTTCCGGTACTTGCATCCCACATCCTGAATTCCAGATTATCGGTATTCCTTTCATTATTATATACAGTGAGCAGTGCATACCACATATCTAATTCCTTGTTGTAACTACCGTGTGCTACACCTATACATTCGCCGCTTGAGCTGAATGCCGCCAGCATATCTTCCTTGTCGGCGGAGAATATATTGTTGAAGCGCATTTTACCAAATACCGACATATTGTATTTGAAATTCGCCGGATTAACTGTCCAATCGGGTTTTTCACCGGTTACAGTCAGATTCAGCGTCAATGCTTCGGATACATTGGCTTCGTTGGTCAGATAAATCACTTCGTTGTAAGAACCGATATTCAGTCCTTCGTTCACTGTGAATTGAATTTCACTATAACTACTCGGATTGACAATTCCGCTCGAAGGTGTTACGTCTAACCATGCAGGCGCATTATGGATGGTGTAATGTTGAATAGACCCGCCGCTGTTTACTGCTCTCAAAGTAAATTCGAGCGGTTCGTAAACTTTCTTGGCCAGATTCAAACGGTCTTCATTCCATTTCAATTGATTCTTGTCAATGTAAGCGCTCCAGGTAATCGGCGAAGCGATTGAGTTGCCGTTCACATCGCGTACATCCGTGACCGTGAATGTGACGATGGTTTTAGCCACCTTATATTCCGGTTCTAACAGATTGATGATAAGCGCATCGCTGTTGGTTACCCAATCAAACTCTAAATTTTCCACTTTGGTTGCATCTTTCAAAGGAGCAATATCCTTTGTCTGAACGAGGGAGGAAGTAGAGCCAACCACTATCAATGAATCAATTTCAGGATTCGGACCGGATGCAATGCGCATATCTTTATCCGAAAATTCTAAGAATTGGTTTCCCTGGAATTCAATGTATTTATCGAACGGATAATAATGAATCAAACCTAATTCCGTACCGGTGAGTTTGACGTTATTATTTTCGCTGACCAAACTTTCGTTCTTGTATAATTCCCAGAAACGCAAGTCGTCAAATTGTCCATTGAAGTAATTATCCACTTTCAGGTTCGCTGCATCATTGGCGTCATACCAGCCGCGAGCGCCGATGAACATGTCGGGTGAAGAGATACCACCCACAGCAGAAGCATCCACAAAGGTATTCAGTTTACCGTCCATGTAAATCTGTGCGCGACCGATCGCTCTGCTGACTCCTATGGCGAAATGGTGCCAGTTGTTGTCCAAGTAATCGCCGGTAGCGACTGTTTTCACACTGTTGTTGGTAAACGCCAGTTTTCCGTTTTCATCGAAACCGATATTGAAAAGGTAATCCGAACCGTTTTCCTGCTGACCGTCGCCGCGACCATTGGAGAAGAGGGTAGCATTTTTCTGCCCCGGTGCGCCTTTGAACCAAAATTCGATGGTGAAATCCATGTCTTTCAATATGGCGGAAGAGGCGGAAGAAAGTTTCAGGTATTCCGAACTGCCATTGGTCAATACGGCATAGCCATCGGGCAATGCCCATTTACAGCCGTTCATCAGCAAGGTTGCGCCGCGGGCTTTATCCTGAGCGAAAGAGCCTTTTCCTTCATTCATCGGATAGTACGCCATTAATCCCGCTTCAAGTCCGGATAATTGTGTCAAACTGTTGAGTTGAATTTCGCTTCTGTCAAGCGCTTTTTCCCAAACCAGTACATTGTGCATTTTTCCTCTGAACGGATTGCTATTGCCCCGGATACTCTTGCCGAGAACAATGTTACCGCTTGCGTTGTAAGCGTTTGCCCGCGTCCGGTCAATTACCGGGTAGTAGTTGTAATAAGCCGTTAAATAGCCGCTTGCTTCGTAAACGACCGCTACATGCGCCCATGAACCCGCGTCAAATGCAACGGCATCTTGGCTGGTATACTCCGAAGTTCCTATGTTTACTTTCAGATGTCTATCGGCAGTAAGCAAAACTTCTAACGATTCATTGGCATTACCGTGGCTGAACAAGGTCGCATTTTGGTCCCTGTCCGTTTGTATCCACAGTTCGATGGTAAAGTCTTTTCCTTCGAGGCTCTTTTCAAATTCGGTTTCCAGATAATCGCTCGTTCCATCGAAATCGACAGATACCGAATGGTCGGATACCGATCCGTTGCGAACACCTTGTACTTGGAAATTATGACGAGTCAATAATCCTTCGGCTATCAATTCATTGAAATTCAAGCGAATATCATCGTTAATCGTGAGGATGCCATTTGCCGGTTGCGGACTTCCGAACAGGCGCGGAAGATACGTATCTTTGAGACCGCTCCGTACTTCCGATTCGTTCCGTACTTCCTCGTTATTGATCACACATACGCTTACGGCTCGCAGGTCGTAGTATTGATCCTGCATATCATCCATTACGAAACGGTAAGGGATTGTTCCGGCATAAGAGGCGAGAATCATTTCTGCATTCAAGCCGTTATCCAGAGCAGCATTGTAGAGCGTAGTATCATTGTAATAACTCATCAAGGTAGTCCATTCATTGTCCGATTGGGAAGCCGATTTATACTGGAGTTCAATCCGGTTGAAATTATCGTAGTTCACATTGAACTGATCAATGAGTACCTCCATATAATGTTTATCCATACCATTTACCTTCATGGTCGGCAACTTCGTGTTGTAGATCCATTTGTTACTCGGTTTTTTGATGCTGACATTGGTACAGGAAGGAATGAAATGAACCGAAAATGTTACCGTATCCACAATATCTTCCTGACATTGGGATTGCAATATCAACTGCAGATCATCGTAATTCAGCACCTTGCCTCTGCTTATTTCCAAAGTTTTAACCAAGGTTTCGCCGGCCGGCACCAAAAATTCCAGCCCGTTACCGATAGCTGCGCCGTCGATATGGAAGGTTGCCCCGTCCGGATTGGAAGCGTTGTTAATTTTCAGGTTGTACCAGATCGGTTCGCGTACTTCCGAATTATTCCGCAACCAAAGGTAGGGTTTCGCGCTTTCACCCGAAGGTACGTTTTCGATAAACTTCACGGGCATATCAATTCCGGGCGCTTCTACGTGCAATGTAGCTTCGTTGATTTTATGGACGCCCGGTTCAAAATATTTCGTAAGGTATTCACCTTCATACGGACAGGAAGTTGCTCCTCCTTTGGTTTTGAAGATAAAGCTCGAATAATAGTCTTTCTCTTTCAAATCACCCGGGTTGACCATACCTCCATTGCCGCTTCCGCCATAGCCTTCGTTGCCTTCCTTCCAGTCTTTTTCACGGCATACATCCACGCTGATGTAGTCATTTCCATTATCGGCAAGTACAAATCCTTTGGAATGAGAGCGTTCAACATCGGAACTAAATGTTCCTCCATGAGTAGTTGTGGCTTGTTCTTCCAATTTAAATTTGGTTTTTACCAGACCTGCTCCCAATTCCCAATCATTTCCGCCTTTTATCCCGACGGTAATATAGAAAGTACTTTCGTGCGCTAAACCGGAAGCATAAGATTCACTGTATTCGATGGGAGAACCTCCATGAAAAGAATAATTTTGCAGCAAGACTGCTTCTGTTTTTTGCTCTTCGTTAACAGCCATTCGTTTTTCCCAAGCGCTGATAGACTGGTTGAGATTTTCGATGGTATCGCGTAGATTTATCTGTGTATCATCGTAAATGATTTTATAATACGGGCCGTCAAATCCATTCGGATTCGTTTTTCCAAAATCAGCATGGTCTGCATTAACCTGCGAAAGATAGAACACCTTATCGGTTCCTGCTACTGCCGCTTTCAGTTGTGCTTCCGTATATTCCGACGGCAAAAGCAACACACTGTTTCTTATTCTCCGTAACTCGGGTATCAGCCGGTTTTCGATATGCATTTGGGGATAGGCGAATAAGGTCTTAAAGGATTGTGAAGTGCTTAGACCGCTATTTTTGATGATTACCCAGTCGTTGCCGACCGCATAAGCCGTTTTATAGTAACCTGCGGATGCATCGTATTTTGCTTTGGAAATAATACTTACATTTTCGGTAGCGCCAACCGTAACGTTGGTAGAATAGCCGATATATACATCTCCGTCAGGACCTACATAATCTTCACTGTCGCCGGTTTGAAAACGAGTGGTTGTGGTGGTCGTTGTCGTTTTGGTGTCTTGACCCTGGTATTGTTCACTGTGTACAACGCCAAGAGTAGCTCCGCTTTCGGCTTCGGCCAAGGTATTGATATTTCCGGCTCCTATTCCGGTAAAGGTGATAACTGCTTGTTCTACGCCAAAGGTAAACTCTTCGCTTCCTTCATTCTCTATCGAACCGGTGTAGGTGGATGATTCGTTGAAAGTAATCCCTTTTTCCAGGTAGGAATAACTGGAGGATCCGGGAGGATCGCGTAATACGGTCAGCACTTTATCGGGTCCGGCTGTTACGAAATCGGTTCCCAACAGATGACTTCCCAACAGGAAGGCTTTCCCGTCCTTAAACGAAGCAGGTTGCGTCCAGGGAATCGTAGCCGGATTATCATCCTTCCCGTAAGTGATGCTGGCGTTGAGATATTTGAATCCGCTGGTCAAATCCGGGTCTCCGGCCTGGAAGGTGTAGTAAGCGACTCCCTTTTCATCAGCCGCAACTTCGGTAGCCTTGCTCTCCGTTACTGCCAAATCATTGTTGAATTTGACTTTGGCGTCCTGGGTGGCGACTTCATCAATAGCGCCTGCTTCTCCCGACTGGTTGTAATGAATATATTGTTCAAATATTTCCATTTTCAGGGGATAATTTTGATGTTGAATAAATACCGGTTGATCGAAAGTGTAAGTATTCGCCGTACCGTTATATAAAGGTATTACCTCCGTTTCGCCTATCAAATTAGTAATGCGGGTAGTATCCGTTCCGAAATGAGGTAAAGAATTTCCGCTTGCATTGGTTTGCGTAATACGAACCTGAGGCGTGTAGCGTTTAATGAATTTTTGCTTCATCTGGTATTTTACCGTATCCGAATAGTTGGTTTTTTTCCAATTGTTTGGGTCTAACTGAACGGAATCGGTATATTGATACACTTCGTTCTGCAAAATAAATTGCTGAGTCAGGTTGACAGTACTTCCGGAACCGGGAATATCGATGTGTTTCCCTGCATTTATGTTGACCGTAAATTGTTCGGGAATCAGGTGAGCCACAAATTCGCCGGTGGTATCATTCACATGAATAACCACTTTATTTTCCGTATATTCAACCGTGTTGGTATGCACTTTTGTCTGATTCGAGGGTTTGAAATGCGTTTCGGTAACCGTATCGCTATCGAAGAACAATGTTGGCGTTTTGGTATGGGTTAATGTAACCGTTATGTCATCTGCCAGGTTGTTGGTCGATATCGAATGTCCCACCGGGAATGCTTCCTGAATCGTCCCTCCGGCAACGCGACCGATGTATTTAATGGTCGTATTGTCTTTTAATTCCACTCCGGAGACTTCGTCCTGATAATTGAGGTCTTGCAGGTACTGGTCGGTGATTCGTCCGTCATTGACAAAGGTGTGGTTGACTTTGCCGGCTTTCACTTCATGTGTTCCTACCGGTACGTCGATGGTGAATTTTCCGTCGGCATCGCTTTCTTCCGGAATGCCGTTGGACTTTAAGGCCGTTTTACCGTCAATCGCAAAGCTGACGCCTTCCACAGGAATTGTCGAGTTTGCGTAGGTAACAAATCCCGTAACGCGGAACGAGGATTTATCAATAAAGTTGACCGTATGGTTTTGAGAGGTCGGACTGATCGAACGAACTTCCCTTTCCGGCTCAAACCGGTGGATTCCCATACCGGCTCCCATACGGGGTATAATCTGATAAGCCGTACTGTTTCCTTTGTAAGGAATCGCCCTTACGGCATACGACCCGTCTGCGCCCGTTACGCCCTTGTTGCCTAATTGGGAATTGGTCGGATAATGGCTGGACAGGCTTACTCCGGCTGATAATTTTCCATGATTTCCGTTGTATTCTGTACTCTGGTACGAAATATCATAAAAAGCGCTATCCGTTGCATAATTAAATGTATGGTAAGCAATCAGATTTTTTTCTTCACCGGTTAGATAACGGGTGTAGTCGCGTTTGATGTCGGCGGCAGTTAGCGGGATGCTCCAGATACGGACTTCATCCAGGATGCCCTCAAAATCGCCTCCGCCGAACGTTATCGGGTTATCGTTTCCGGTGATGACGGGAGAACTGTCGGTTTCGGCAATCAGTTTACCGTTGATGTAAATCAACAAACGCCGGCTGTCGTAAACGCCGGTCAGGTGAATAAATTCCCCTGCGACCTGCGCCGCAGTAACCGAAAACGTATCGGTGGCCAGTGTTTCTCCGCCTGCCTTGAAATAGAACAGGTTGTCACTGATACCCAATTCGTACATGCCGTCTTTGGAAATCACTTTTTGCAGGCCGGCGGTCGCCGCTGGCGCAATCCATGCCTGCAAAGTAACAGAGTCAGTATTGTTTTTCAAAAAGGAAGTGTCATTGACTGTTGCAACAGCGCCTGCGGTAAATGCCAAACTTTTCGATTCGATGGCTACCTCTGTTTCTACGCTGACTTCGACTCCTTCTACGGCTTGTCCGTTTTCAAAAGTAACGCGCCCGTAGATGTCGCCGGTTGGGGTACGGAAACCGACATCTTCGACTTTATTGGAATAAATGATAGATTCGGAACAATTCAAAAGCCCGGTAATTCGATAGTCATATACGATGCCTGCACTTCCGGTGACATCATTTGCTTTATAAGAAGTTAATACGGAATTACCGGCTACCGTTTGTATGGTTTTCCACTCATTCGCCGATGCACCATTCTCTTTTCTCTCAATAGCAAATTGGTCAAAACTTCCATTAGAATTCCAATCCAATTCTACCCTGTCGGAAAAGTAGCCTTTTGAGGCAGTCACATTATTCAAAGAACCTAAACGTGTGGGTGTTATCTTTTCTGTAGATTGTCTGGCTGTTTGATAGGTATTTTTACCGGGTCGAACAAATACGTCGTATTGGTAAGTATTACATATCTGAATAGCCGGATCGCGATATTCCTTCGTAGCTATATCATTCTGAGTAAGTTTGATTTCCTGAGTAGTACCGGCAGTAAGATTGTTTTTGATAATAACAAACTCTGACCCCGGACTCCATATATAGTCAAGACTATTGTGTTCCCAATTTACAATGATTGCATATTTATCCGGTTCTTCTAATGTTGCAGAAGCCGAAGTGATTCCAACATGATTTAATGTGTAATCAATGTAAGTATTTTTTCCAAAATCCCAACCCCAGTCATTTTGACTTGCTGACCGCGTGATACGGTAATACAAAGGAGATTTACTTAAACCGGCTGTCACCAAATCGTGTACATAAGAAAAATCCTCTGTTTGATTAATCTCGACAGCAACGGTTGTTGTTAATGACTTCGGATCATTAAATGAAAGGTTATCAGCATATTGAATGTTGAAATAATCTCCGCCATAGCGATCGCCGCTTCCCGGCTCCAAGCGCCATACAAGATTTACTTTTCCTGAAGGATCATAATCCGCTGTTAGTTTATCTATTGCCTGATACCCTTTTACGGTTATGTCTTTGGTAATTGTTTTTGTTACTTTCTCATTAAATACCCATGTTATTGTTTGCGTTTGGGTAGAAGCGCTTGCTAAGCGATCTAACGTATAGGTATTACCACTTGTATAGGCTGATCCGTTCCATTTTATAGCGCCCTTAGGCAGCGTTCCGCTGGATGTCGCTTTGACAAACATCTTATTAACGGAAGAGGATAAAAAACCCGAAGTGAAATTAAAATTATCAATATTAAGGTCAGGCAAAGTAGCACCCGTGTCGGTCCATGAAGAAGCTACGGGATTTTTACTATCATTATTTTGTTCTATTATAAAATTAAACTGGATATCAATCTTTTTCCCCAATAATGTTGAGGGTGGATAATAGTAAAAAGTCATATATTGAGGCACATTATCTTTGTTCTCTCCACTTACTATTCCCCCAGTCACAAAAAATGAATTTACTTTTATCTGATTTGGCGGGCAACCGGAATAGTTCAATGAACCATCATTTTCTTTTCCTACAAGGTTCATCAATGTGGTATACGTACTACCATGTATAGCATCAATGCGGGAACCCGATTTTAAAGAAACGTCATTAGGACTCTTATCAGGATTGAAATAATAGACAAACTTGATTTCAAATCGTCCATTATCGGCGTCATAAGTAACTGTCGATTTCTCAACTATCTGATCAAAATAATCAGCAAAAGCCGACGGAGACCATCCTATCCCTGTCACTAAGATTAGCAGCAGAAACGTCTTTTTGAAGTTGAATAAAAAATTTGTTTTCATAAATTTATCTGGTCTTATATTATTTATTTATATTTCGTATGGTTCTCACTTTCAATAAGGCGTCTTTGGAAATACCTGAAGAATAGCCGTCGTATCCAAAAAAATAGGAATAGGCATAGTCATTATATTCAGGGTCATTAAACACAGAAGAAGACCAATAGCCATTCTCCATATCCAAAGGTGTAAAGGTATTATCATTCAAGACTTCTTGCACGAACTCTTTGCTGTAATTGATTTTGATGCAATCATCAATAGTGGGTATTGTCCAAGATCCGGTTAATCCTGCAGCGTAAGTCTGCATAGCTTCCCATGTCATTGGCTCGCTTTCTTCAAGAGAGAGTATCTTCGCTGATTTACCTCCGGCAGTTACTTCATAAACAATTCCCAATGGAGTTGTACCTTCATAATAAATTTCACCGATTGAAAAAGCATCTGTAATGAACGAAACCGTGAGCGTGGTATCTTGAACCACATTAGCCAATGTATATTTATTACCGATTAACTCAGAGGTAACATCTGTATTGCCTGCTTTTATAACTCCGATACCATTTCCCAAATCCGGCGTAATAGTGAATGTTTTTGAACCACCGTATCCCACATTTATTTTTCCGGCGGGGGCAATGCTTCCTCCCGATGCGGCAGACGAAAAGATCGTATCTGTTTCAAAAACGGCAGAAACAGTATTGTTGCCGTTCACATTTTCAAAAGAATAGAAAACTGCGCCATTGTCTTTCGATCGTTCGGAAACAGGAGAATCCACGCCATTTACTGTAAAAGAACGAACGCCATAATCTAAATCCGGTGTAATGATTAAGTTAGCGGTATAAGTCCTCGGTATTTCCAAAACACCACCATAGAATAAGTTATCTTCATCTTCTATGACGCCATGTTCTAAAGGATAATCGGCAATAAAAATGGTATCTACTGTTAATTTTGACAAATTACGGAAGATATAATACGGATGTATCCAAATCAATTCATTATTTTTTACGGCTAATACTTCATCGTTTTCACCGCTATGTAACGTATTCCATTTTTCATTTTTCCAGTAGAGCATGTCATAATTAGAACTGCCGGTCGGGCGTCCTTCCAAATCGTTATAACTTCCACTGAAAATAGACGGTTTATTTAATATTTCCGCCGGACCGCCCTCTTCGGCGTTCCAATCCGGTTTCACATTTTGGTAGATTGCCAAAAAATCGGCTTCGCTTCCGCTGTTTCCGGCATTTAACCAGATTTGATAGGCAGAAAGTCCTGCAGCGCCCGGCAAGCCGGGGTCGCCCGGCAGTCCGTTTGCTCCTGCTGCTCCTGCTGCTCCCGTTGCTCCGGTCGCTCCTGTTGCTCCCACAGGACCTTGGGGACCGGTTGCTCCTTGGGTACCTTGCGGACCCTGTTCACCTTGCGGTCCGGGAATAGAACTTCCCGAAGTATTGGCGTACAAGGCATAAGGCACACTCAATAATTGTGTAGTGCTGGTCACCGAATAAGTGCTTCCGCCTGTGGGGTCGATTTCTGTTTTCACAAAATACACGCCTGTAGTCCAATCGATCGAGGCGAATGTACCTTGTTTTACTGTACCGTTGCCAATCAGGAGTGTGATTACTCCGTTGGCATTGGTTTCTGCCGAATGGGATTCGCGGTAAACCACCGTCTCCGTTTCATTGCCTTGCAGGATACTGATTTGTATTCCTACCGGTTTATTCTCTACGACTCTGCTTGTAGCATCGCGTACTACTGCCTGATAACTGATGTATCCGGGCGCTTGGGCATGTAAGCCAATCGCCGACAATAGTAACGCACCTAAAATGATTGTTAGTCTTCTCATAAATTTATCGATGTAATTATTATTTATTTTTTAATGATTTTGAACACTTTGACGATTTGCTCTTTGTCCGCGATTTGCAGGAAATAAACGCCGGAAGCCAAGCCTTGTACTTCCAAGCGGGAGATTTCGCTTTTTACTTCATCATTAATGACCGTTCGTCCTGTTTGGTCAATCAGGCTCAGTGTATGTTTAGCCTTGTTGAATTCGGGAAAAGACAGTTCTAAATAGTCTGTGGCAGGATTGGGATACGCCTGCATTTTCAGTTTCGTTATCACATCCGGCAAGCCGGTAATCAGACTTATCTTATACACCTGCTGTATGCCCGGTGTAAGCGATCCTTCGGGATAGGCGACCGGTTCAACAAAAACCTGACCGACAGAATAACTTATCACTATGTCGGAACTTTTGATGTCGCCCCCTCCGGCGTTAACGCTTTCCTGCGCTTTCAGTTCGAGACTAAAAAAGGTAAAAAGGAGAATTACCGCAATTAAATTTTTTTTCATTCTTGTTAAAATATATATGTTTTTCTATGTCTAATTTTAATACTTACTAAAAATTGTGTTTTTTTCAAATTGTGTGAATTATTTAAATTTTATTGATAATACTGAAAAGTTTTTGGACAAAAATAGATATTATACTTTGCAAAAAACCATACCGTGCAGAGTATAATTGCTTTTATTTGTAAAAATACAATTCAATTTTTTTTTAGATACAAATGTAGGGTAGAATGTAAATAACATCTGTCGCAAAACCGGAAAATCTTCAAATTTTCCCTGTTTTGCGACAAAATTCTTTGATTTTATATGAATTTTTTGCAAAAAAATCACAAAATTTTCCGAATTTATAATTTTTTTTTTACTTTTACGCTAAAATTTTTATGTCTTATGAGAAAAGAAAAAAGACCCGGACACTTACTTTTGGCTTTTTGCCTCGTCCTGTTTGTCTGCGGACTGACACAGTGCCGGAAAGAATCCCCCAAGAAAGTTATTGACGAACCTGTCCTGAAGACCAATGTGTATAAATGGAGCAATGGCGGCGTTTTGCCGGATAGCGCCCTTGCCGATATTGACGAATTTGCCCGCCAGGTGTCCGAAATATCGATTCCGGAATCGGATAGATTAAACTACATGAACCACTACCGCGATATGGCCGCCGCCCTGAAAGCGCGTTATACCTATTATCGCGACCGCGGTAATTTTGCCGAAGCCTACAAAAATATTCAGGAATACCTGAAAATATCCAAAATACCGGGCGACTCGTTTCTGGTTAAAGATGCTATTTATGTTAACGGTCGATACCTTTTCATGCAGGGATATTATTGGGATGCCCTGGATTATTTTCTGCAATTAACCGACATGGATTTACCTGCCAACGAAAAGATAATCCTGTATTACACTTTGGGACAGGTCTATTACTCGATTTATGATCAAACCAACGAACATACACCCTTCTATTACAATTTGGCAAAAGAGGAAATGAAAAAGCCCGACTTTACGCGACAAGCAGCAAGAACAGGCCGCCCGAAATATAGCGGATTTTCAGGCTGTTTATCCTGTTGCGTTCGCGTTCTTTTTGCAGTTCTTCTTCTTTTAATTTCGTATCATACTTTATCTGCGCCATGACTAACTGGCTCTTTTTTTCTTCCTCCACTTTATGTTCCTGCAAGAGGTATCCCATTTGCAAATATTTACAGGCATTTGTAAAATCACCCGTTGCTTCATACGAATGATACAGCACTTTGGCATTTTTCTCCATGTCGCTCTTTTTGTCGTTCGCTTCCGATTCTGCCAGTCCCTTCCTTGCGATAGCGATAGCCTCATCGTATTTCTTTTCGCGATAGCGAATCAAGGCGCTGACATAAAGCACGGTGGACAGACTCTCGGGGTGCTTTTCAAGCAAGTCGAACGCTTTTTGTTCGGCAAGGCGTGAGTGGGTCATATCCCCCAATATCGCATAACTCAGTGCGGCCGAACAGAAGTTGCCGGGGTAGTCATAATACTGGGCGGCTTCTTCATGCAGGCGAATAGAAGTGCGCAATGAATCGGCCAGCGAGGATGATACGGTATAATCGCCATAGAGATGCGCATCATCCATATTGGCATACAGGCCACCTTCGCCAAACAGCACAAAACCTTTCAGCTCTGTCTGCGTAAAGTCGGGCTTTTT
>BNTV01000056.1 GCA_025996865.1 Bacteroidia bacterium | reverse complement strand
TCAACATAAAGATAATCACTACTTCTCAAATCCTCAAATGACTGTATGCCTATCGGTAAATTCTTCATACCTTTTGGTTTTAAAATACCTACGAAGATAAACAAAAGAATTGAAAGTAAAAAGAAATTCTAAATTTTTCGGCGTTATTAACCGCCGAGTTCATCATTTCCCAACCGCTATCAAAACCAGCGAATGTGGCGGTAGCAATACTTTCCCTTTTTCCACCTTCAGCACTTTTTCATAAGGCGCTACACGGTTCTCAGCCCCAATATCATTGTAGTCGTCAGGCGAAGCGCCGCTCAGGATAGTGGCAGATACTTGCCTGGGAGTTGCGCCGCCCAAGTTTGCAAAGTCGGGCGCAAACTCAATCGCTTTGTCGGGATGTTTGTTCACGACGGCCAATACGAAGCGGGTTTTGGCATCATTGCAGGTTACTGCGACATCTAAAACAGGCGTTTTGTTATTGCCGTTCACTAAATCTTCCGATGTTGCCTGAACCGGCAATACATTCTTTTCCAATTTATTGGCATATAACTGCAGTACATGGAAAGTTGTCCGCTTCACAATGCCTTTCGGATGCACAAACAGCGCCCCGCGGGTATTTACTATTGGAGAAAAACCGCCGATTTCAACATCGTTACTGTTCCGTAAACAGGTGTTAAGAAAACAGGCTGAAAACAGCGCATCCGCCATCGTATAAGTTGAATTGATGTCATTTTTATCACGTTCTGCTATTAGAGGATTTTCCGCGCCGCCACCCGGAAAGCCCGGATGATACCAGCCTCGAAGGTTCCATTCGTCGAAAGCAATTTTGACTTTTCCGCGAAGTTTTGATTTTTCGAGAATGGCAATGGTGCTGGAAATGCCGGCTGCCGGTTGTTCGGTTCGCATCATACTTTCAAGATAGGTTGATGATGTACCTCCGTAATAACCATGAATGGAAACGTAATTCAAATACTTGCCTGCGGTTTGGAGTAGGGGTAAGGTCCAATCTTCTCCGGCTGTTGCTGCAGCAAAAAGTTTCACATGAGGGTCGGCTGCCTTCATTAATTTGGCGGATTCACGAACCAACGGACCCCATTCCGCGACTGTCTTGGCTCCCAATTCCCAACTGCCGTAATTTTCATTGCCGATACTCCAATATTTGACGTCTAACGGTTCTTCGACACCGTGCGATTTGCGAAGCTGCGCATATTTGCCGATGTTGAGATTGCAATATTCCACCCAGTCGCTCATTTCCTCTGCGGTTCCGGTACCGGCATTGGTGCAGATAAACGGTTCTGCTCCGATTTTTCGACACCATTTTACAAACTCAATGGTTCCAAACGTATTCGGGTCTGCAACGCCCCACGCTTTATCCAAAGACGGTTGCCGATTGGGGCCAACGCCGTCGAGCCAGTGATAAGACGATACAAAGCAACCGCCGGGCCAGCGGACAATCGGAATTTTCAACTCGCGTAGGGCTTCAATCACATCTGTGCGAAAACCGTCCTTGTCCGACAGCGCCGACCCCGGTTCAAAGATGCCGCCGTAAATCTGCCTGTGGAAATGCTCGATGAACTGACCGAATATCATGCGGTCATACACTTGCGGCTGGGTTTCTTTCTCAAGCCGGAACCCGTTTACGACTGGGGTTTGGGCATACAATTGAGCAGATGCCAACAAACATACTAAACTTATTATTGTCAAACTAAATTTTTTCATTTTTCATTTTTAATTCTTCGCTTTGATCCTAAAAATCGTAAACGAATTAGGCTTAAAAGTATAATTAAATGTTGTTCCGAATTGATGATAATCTTCTTCCACCGGAAATATCTTTTGCGGTTCGGCGAATGAGTTTTCATCGGTCGGTGCATTGGCTGACAGCGTGATAGCCCGACCATCGCGAGATACTTCCTTGAGACCTTTCAAGTCGATAGTTGACACCCGGGGGCTGTTATTGGCGTTTACTACTTTCAGTATCAATTCTTGGGTCGATTCGTCGTATCCGGCGATTGCAAAATTACGTTGTTCGATTTTGTCTTCGAATTTACCTATTGAGATATCGTCTATAAATAACTCTACATCAGATGTGTTTACAACGAATCGGATGTCATACCACTTGTTGGTTTCGAGGCTGTGCGGGACGCTCTTTGTTGTCCGCACCGTGTTCCCGTTTTCGAGCTTTTCCACGGCGGTTCTCGTATTTCCCCAACCGGCTATGTTGAGAAAGTAGCCGTTTTTGTTACCATCCTGCATACCGAAATAAATGAAGAAACCTTCTTTACCACCTGTCTTGCGGGCTTTCAGATTCAAACTGTATTTTTCGCCTTTGAAATTCTTCCTTATAATCATTGCACCCTTTTCTTCGGATGATTGCGATAATATGCCTGCCTTTTCCGTCCATTGACCTTTTACGGCATCCCAATTCTCTTTTCCTGTTTCCGTTTGCTTGTCACCAACCGTGAGACGAATGTCTTTAAATTCAGCCTGCGTATCCCAAGTGCCAAGGCCAAAAGCACCTTTGCCGAATTTGAGCACTTCATTTCCCAACAACAATTCGGTTGATACATTGTAGTCCGGTTTGTTTTCTGCAACCATTTTTTGCACGTAATACGACGAGCGTCCCACTACGCTATCCGTACTGAGTTGAATGAGGTTGACCGGCCATTCCCGGTTGTTGCGGTTTTCCAGCAAGGGAGCATACGAACACATCGTCACCAAATCGCCGTTGCGTTCCATGCCGAATATGAAAGCAGCTTCGGAAAGCGCTCCCAGCATATTGCCCGCACCCACCTGGCTGTTGCAGGCATATTCTCCGACATAGATGTGATAATCGCCACGCGGCTGGTTGTCGAAAATAGTGGTATTGGCGAAGAAATAATCCGGATTGACATACCAGTGCGGGTCAATCATATCGGTTTTTTTGACTTCTTTCACTCCATCGCCCAAACCATGGTTGGATATGAGCGTCAGTTGGGGATATTTTTCCTTGATGGCTTTGTAGAAAATATCGAACCGCGCATTGTAAACAGGTCCACCATTTTCATTGCCGATTTCGACGTATTTCAACGGAAAAGGTTTCGGATGTCCTGCGGCGGCGCGTTTGGCGCCCCATTCGGATGTAACATCGCCCAGTGCATACTCGATAGCATCTAAACAATCATCCAAATAATAGGGCACCTGGTTTTCCGAACAAGCGTCTCCCATCCGGGCTTGACAGCCGATTCCGACATTGCACACATACATACCGCCGGCATTGACGTCTTCGCAAAATTCTAAAAACTCATGGTATCCGAATCCATACGAACAACGGTAACCCCAAGTATCGTAAATTCCGGGACGACGGGCAGGGTCGCCCAAAGTCTTTTTCCATTCAAAGCGATTGTCCAAACTGAGGCCTTCCACCACGCAACCACCCGGCCAACGGACGAAAGCCGGTCGGAGGTCTTGCAAAAATCCGGCTACATCCTCTCGCAAACCATTGGGGTGGTTGTTGAACGTTTTTTCGGGGAAAAGGGATACATAATCCAGTGAAACTGTGCCGGCTTGATTCAGTTCAATAGCCAATTTTCCTTTCCCGTCCGTAGCCGATGCGGTGAGTTGGGCGGTGTATTCCTCCCATTTGTTGTGGCTTTTCAGGTCGAAAGATTGCGAAGCGAGTACCTGATTGTCAGCCGACAACAGTTTGGCCGTTATCGTTCCTTGATAGCTGCGGTCTGCATTTACATAAAAACGCAGTTGGTAGCGCCGGTCTTTTTGAAACCCCATTCCCCAGTAACCGCTGTTGATAACGGAAACGGGTTTCGAGGCATCCGAAACCGTAACTTGCAGTTGCGTAGGCGCTTCCTCAAACAAGGGGTTTTTCTTGCTCAGGCTGATATGCGCTTTCGTGGCATCGCTCAGCGACCAGGCCGGAATATCTTCCGGATTCCATTTGAACGATTGATTACTCACTTTTCCGGATAAGTGATTGGTCACAGGTGCGGGATAGAGTCTGCCGTCGCGCACGCTATATCCTTTGGGGATTTCTTTTTCTTCAAAACTGCGGTTCTGCACCAGTTCGGCATAAAGTCCGCCATCGCCGGCGTGGTTGATTTCTTCAAAGAAAACGCCGTACATTGATTCGGACACTTTAGCGCCTTTTTGGGCAAAATCGACTGAAATACGATTCGCAGTTTCAGGTTGCTGTTGGCAAGAGAATAACAGTAATGCCCCTGCCATTAGATAAATTTTTTTATTCATGATATAATTATTTTTTTTATAGTCACTTTGAGATTCTTTTATTTTTACTTTTCAGGTATTCAATCAGTTCTTTCGGACGATCGGTCTGGATAATACTCGCGCCGTATTCGATGAGCCAACCCCAGCAGGCGTCCGGTTCGTCAACGGCGCGTTCGTCGTTATGTCCTGCATTCATGTTGGCCCACAGTGAGTTTACCCATACACGACATGCGTTTGTTTTCATTGCTTTGACCGCTGCATTCATCGGAGAGTCTTCTGTTCTAAAAATAATCTCAAATGCAACCGGCTTGTAGTATTTTATAAAATCGGCAACGACTGTGTCCAAGCCTTTTGTATTGTCGGCAACAATCGGCATATAGATGATTTGATTCAATAAATCACCGTATTGTTGCTTTACGTCCTGATATGGTTTATACCCTTTATATACTACTTGTTTTTCCGTGCCGGTTTCCTTTAGTATTTCCTGCACTTTATCCATGTAGTCGGCGGCTTTGTCCACGTTTACTAAAATTTTATCCTTGCAGAGAAGCATCACTTCTTTTAATGTGGGGATTTGTTGAGTTAAAACCACCCCTAAGCCATCTTTCAGATAAAATTGCCGCAGCTCGGCCAGCGTATAATCCGCAACATTCCCTTTGCCTGTTGTTGTACGGTCGATAGTACCGTCGTGCATCAGCACAAGCTCACCGTCTTTGGTCATCCTGATGTCGATTTCTACCATATCAACGCCCATTTTAATAGACCTTTCCATCGCTTTTAGCGAGTTTTCGGGCGCATTCCGCCAATCACCACGGTGTGCCACTACAAAGACGTAGTTGCCCGAAGTATCATGAAGTAAAGATAGCAACGAATCGGCTCGACTCTGTGCTTGTAAGGAAAAACTGACTATGCATAAAAGACTTATAACTACATTTCTCATTTTTTTACTCATAATGTAATTTGTTTAATTTTTAAACTTACAATAAGTGTCTAAATTCACACTTATTACTCAGGTGCAAAATTACTGCTACTTTTTTTATATACAAAATTATGTCTAAAATTTTTTTTATGTTATTGAGCAGTTTTTATGTAAAACAAAATCGAGTAAGTTTTACCCCGATTTTGATACAAAAAAGACGAAATTTTACATCTACATTGGAACAAATTTTATAGAAATATACCTATACATTGAAACAATTTTCACAGAAATATACCTCTACATTGAAACAATTTTTGTATCTTTGCAGCGTAAAAAAACACTGTCAATTATGTTTGAAAGAAATATACAAAAGGAATTAACTCGCTGGGGTAATGATAAATATCGTAAGCCATTGGTTTTAAGAGGTGCGAGGCAGGTTGGCAAGACAACTGTCGTAAGTCGTTTTGCGGAAAATTTTGATAATTTTCTTCCTGTAAATTTGGAAAAGAAACAGGCGAAAGAACTTTTTGAATCGACTGACGACGTGAAACAGTTGCTGCCTTTGCTGTTTTTGTATTGCGATATTTCGCAAAAAAAAGGTAAAACACTGCTGTTTATTGACGAAATTCAAAATTCACCGCATACGGTGTCGCTTTTGCGCTATTTTTATGAGGAACTGCCCGAAATTTATGTCATTGCAGCAGGTTCGCTTTTGGAAACAATGCTCGACAAACACATTTCGTTACCTGTCGGCCGGGTGGAATATTTAGCGTTGTATCCCTGCTCGTTTCTCGAATTTTTGAATGCCACAGGCGAAAATCGTTTTGCAGAGCCGATTTTGAATGTTGCTTTACCTGCCGTTTTTCACGACAGCGTGATGCAACTTTTCAAAACCTTTTCACTCGTTGGTGGAATGCCCGAAGCAGTAGCGAGATATGCCGACAACAAAGACATTATAGGACTGAAACGAATTTATAATCAATTGATTAACACTTACAAAAACGATGTCGAAAAATATGCTGAAAACAAAACACAGGCGGAGGTCATCCGTTATATTATCGACTACGGATGGAATTTTGCAGGCGAGGCAATCACTTTTGGCAGTTTTGCAGGTTCGTCATACAAAGCGAGGGAAACGGGCGAGGCATTTCGTACTTTGCAAAAGGCGATGTTGCTCGAACTGACTTATCCGGTTACAAGCGCCAAAATGCCGGTTGTTTCCGAACTCAAACGCTCACCAAAACTTTTTTGGCTTGATGCCGGGCTGGTAAATTACAATGCCAAAATTCAAAAAGAATACATAATGCACAGCGATTTACTTGATACTTGGCGTGGTAAAGCTGCCGAACAAATTGTAGCGCAGGAGTTAAAAACAATTTCGTTTGAGGTTGGTGAAAAGCAAAATTTTTGGGTTAGACAGCAACGGGGAAGCAATTCCGAAGTGGATTTAATATCTGTTTTTGACGGACAAATAATTCCGATTGAAGTAAAATCCGGACACAATGCACACTTAAAATCGCTGCACCTGTTTATGGATGAATGTCCGCACGATTGGGCGGTTAGGGTGTGGTCGAAGCCTTTTTCAATTGACAAAGTGAAAACGCAGGCGGGCAAGGAATTTAATCTTATCAATCTGCCGTTTTATTATGTGGGCGTGTTGGAAAAGGTTTTGGAAAAAGGAATGAATGAAAAATGACATTCCATATCTCGAAGATATGGAATGTCAAATTATTCGGTTTATCGAATCACTTTCGACAGCCATCCTTTTCCTATGACGGTGAACCAGCCGAACAGCAGTCCGATGAATCCGTAGATGATCTCTACTGTTGCCGCGGTGCCGAAGGTTGCGTCAGGCACGTAGTTCATGATGCCGAAGAAACAGCCTGAGGCTACGAACATGGCCGGTATGTAGTTTATCCAGGGTACTTTTTCGAGGTACAGCACGATGAAGACTACGATGAATACGGCGATGGGTACGCTGAAGAAAGCGGTGCAGGCAAACAGTCCTGCGATGAGGACGATGCCTACCGAAAACGTGATTCCTATGACATATCCGATGGCGGCACGGATGCCGTCTTTGGCTGTACCGGAAAAGAAATAGACTGCCCACGCTACGAATGCGATGTAGGTGAATCCGTTTCCGGAACCAATGGGCATATAGCCTTTCAATAACTGGTCGATACATACGATGACGAATGCCAGCGCTGCGGTATAGGCTGAGCCTGCTGCAAATTTTACGTTTTTCATACGATTAATTTGTTTTTTAAATTTTTAAAGCCCACGGTTTCCTTACTTCTCCGGAACGCAGTTTGTTAGCTTCGGCATCGTTCACAAATTCCTCTTTGACGGGATCCCAACGCAGAGGCCGCTTCAATTCATAGCCGATGTTGGTAAGGAAGCAGACGGAGGCCGTGCGGTGTCCTATCTCGGCCGTGCATATCGGTTGCTGACGGCTCTTGATGCAGTCCAGCCAGTTCTGATAGTGGTCGTTGCTTTCGTACAACTTGATTTCGCTGTCGGTGAATACGTGCGAACTGAGTTTTCCGGGCAACGTTTCAAATGTATCGCGGCTGATGTCGATGATACCTTTCTTGCCGATGAATCTGACTGCATAACCGCGTCCAAAATCTTCATGGGTCACTTTCACGCCGTTTGCATATTCCAAAGTCAGGTATTTATGCGCATCATCGGGCGGATAGATGGCAACTGGACCGCTATCGTCCATGCCCAGACCCCACTGTGCAATATCGAACATGTGAGCGCCCCAGTCGGCGGTCATTCCGTTGCCATATTCCTTGTAGTTACGCCAGTTGGGAAACATTCCGTTTTCCACAGGAGGCGCCAGTTCCCAGTTGAAGTCCTTGAAAACGGCCGGACCCACCCATAAATCCCAGTTCAAACCGGCCGGTACGGGTTCCGGTTTCAGGTCAAACTTTTTGGGATGAGGCCCGCAACTTACTTTCACATCGGTGATTTCGCCAATGTGTCCGTTCCTGACTAATTGGCAGGCGTTGCGGAAATTTTTCCACGAACGTTGCATGTTACCGGTCTGGTTGATGCGTTTGTATTTTTCAACGGCCTGCACCATTAACCGTCCTTCTTCGATGGTGTGCGAATAAGGTTTTTCGCAATAGATGTCCTTTCCGGCTTTTGCGGCTTCTATCACACCGATAGCATGCCAGTGGTCGGGTGTAGCGATGACTACGGCATCAATGCTCTTGTCGGCAAGCAACTTCCGGAAATCCGTATAAGTTTTTATACCTTTGGATGGTTTTCCGGCATTGGCCAAAGCCTTTTCGGCGTGCTCTTTGAAGCGGTTCAATTTGCTTTGATAGACGTCGCAGGCAGCAACTATCTGTGCGCGACGGGCGAATTCACCGGCAAGTCCACGCGATTGAACGCCGGTACCGATAAATCCAAGCGTTATTTCATCGCTTGGCGCTGTAAATCCGGTTCCGCCCATTACATGGCGCGGAATAATTGTGAAAGCAGCCGCAGCCGCTAATCCTGTTCCCAGGAATTGTCTTCTTGAGACATTTTTTTGATTCATGTTATTAAAATTTTATTCTTAAATAGTATTGACTAATGTTTCGCACCAAAATCTATAAATATGCTACGGAACAAAGGTATAAATAAAATTTCAAAGTTGCAAACCTCATAGCCTGTGTGGAAAGCAGGGCGGAAGCGATGAGAAAGAAAAAACAGAAACGGTGGGAAATGAAAATGTGAAAACACAAAAAGAATAATTATTTGATTTTTAATAACTTGATTTAGGGTGCATTTCAAATTGTCGCATTATAATATCACTACCGTCATTGCGAGCGAAGCGAAGCAATCCGGTGTTTATTATTTCCGGATTGCTTCGGGCTTACACCCTACCAATGACGTATTTATACAACACGTTGATTTTTAACGATAATGCGTCATCCATTTTTATCTAAAATATTTTATAGGAGCTTATAATGACGAGTTTTTACAACTCATTGATTTTTAATTACTCCACTTTATCTCGTCATTTCCCTTTTTGATAAACGTGTTTATTGGGGTCTCGCAATGACTGACGGACTACAACTTTGTGGGATGATTAATTTAAAAATCTCAGATTAACGTAAAAAGTTGAGGGATTAAAAAAGCGCGTAGCGCTTATGCGTTTATAGCCGGGTGCGACAGCGCCCGGAATAAGGAGAATGTTCCCCAACCAAGCGCCGCGTAGCGGTGCTGTATTTGGATTCCGTCCGTCCATATCAATTTCCGATAACCGATGTTTCCAATTACATAAACAGACAGGCAGAGCTTGAATAACGGCACCGCTATGCGGCGCCCGGCTGGAGAACATTCTCCTTATTCCGGGCGCTGTCGCACCCGGCTATAAACGAGAAAGCGCTACGCGCTTTTTTAATCTCTCCCCTTTTTACTATAATATCTCTACCGTCATTGCGAGTGAAGCGAAGGAACTCGCAATGACGGATGCGACAATTTGAAATGCACCCCATATTTTTGGCGAGGGCAACACGCGCACTATCGCCGTTTTTGCAATCAAATATCTGCGTACTTTTGGTTTTGAAGCGAATAGCGAAGCATTTGAGAAAAATTCATTTTATTTTCGCAACAGTTTGGTGCGAGCCAATTTCAACGATTTCAAGAATAATATTGTGGCTAATCGGGAATATCTTAACAAGTTTTTTTACAATCTTTTGCTTGGCGAACAGAATGAGCTAAAAAACAGAAATTTGCATATTGCTATTCAAATGACAGACGTTCAAAGCGCAAATGACACTGTAAATGTTACCGATAATGTTGTCAATAAAAGAGAGAAAACTATTGTTGGTTTAATAAAAATGAATAATAAAATCTCAATGCAGCAAATAGCCCAAAAATGCGGCGTAACGAAAATGACCATTATTAGGGATATTGCAAAACTGAAAGAAAAGGGCATTATCATGAGAATGGGAAAAGAAAAAACAGGACATTGGCAAATTAAAGAACAATAACTTACAGTTCATTGATAGACGGCTTGGAAGGCCATCGGCGGTGTCGATTCACGATAGGTTTGCCGCAAGGTTTGGATACCGTACAAAATACCGGCAGGCGCATTGGCTACTTCCCACTGCCCTGTGCAATCGTCCTGAGCTTGAGTGGTGGATTTATGTCCAACCGTAAAGCAACGAATCCCCGCGTTGCCCGAATAGCGAATATCATCCACTCTGCTGTCCACCCAGTTCATCGACCATGCCATATTGGATTGTCCCGAACAAATCCAGACTTCGCCAATCAGCACGTTTTTCAGCGTGACGGCTTTGCCATCGCTCACCGTCAGCGTGTAAGGGGTAAAACCGGCTGCCGGCGTTTGGATTTTCACCTTCCAGTAGCCTTTGCTGTCGCTTGTGGCGCTGTAACTCTTGTTGTTCCACGAACCGGTCACTTTCACGCCGGTATTGGCTTTTGCCCAGCCCCACACAGCCACCTGCGACTGCTGTTGCAGCACCATATTATCCCCGAACAAAGCAGGGAGTTTCACATCGGCTTTTACCTGAAAAGCCACTACTGCTGCCAAAATCGTGACAGCAACCAAACGTTGAATGAATTGATATGTGATTCTCCCCAGTCGGGTACTGTAAACGATACTTTCGCATCAACAACCGACTTCCCTGATTGCCCGCAAGAGGTCAGTAGCATTGCGGGAAAAACGAACGTAAAAATGAATTTAATAATTGATTTCATAAAAATACATGGAAAAATTATACAATGAAAATTAATTAACCGGAATATCCCTTATACTGAACACCTGCTCACCTGCAACCGTTATTTCGGCTTTGAGCAGGTAATCGCCGGCCTCTTTCGGCAAGGTGATTTCAAACGGTTGAAAACCTGAAAATCAAACCATAAGCCTTGGAAAGCAAAGTCCCGCCCTTAAAAAATATCCTTTCCGAATATTCCGACAACGCCAACTCCCTTAAAATCTTGCATACCCAATAATCTTTTTCCACGTGCGACCGGGCATAACTGAAACAGTCGGCGGACAATTCCACCAATTCCCTGAAAGCCTCATTGTCAAAATGTAAATTCATTGCAATTTTTAATTTTTATACGGTAAATCAAACCGCGTTGTCGGGCAGATAGTCTGCAAAAGTTGTTTCTGCAAATTGCAATTACCTTTACGCTCGGCAGGAATATGTTTTAAGTCTTTTACCGCATCCAAAATTTGTATCAGATACAATGTTTCTCCGTCTGCAGGTTTTTCCACATATGATTTCACACACTCCACCGACAGTTTATTCAACCTGAAAGGGCGCACCGGATACCGAACGGCAACCGTAATAACCGAAGGCACCTGTTCGGTCAGCGACATTTTATTGTAAATATATGCTCCTGTCAGATAACCGTTCAACTTGTTTGTCAAGTAGTTAATTTGTTCATCCTGATACACGGGCAAGATTCCCAATCCCAAACTTGATTGTTTTGGACGGGAATACGCTCTATCTGATTTAATATGTCGGATTTAAATGATAACATTGCCATTCAAATTTTCTGCAAAGGGATGGAATAATTATGTTTTTACATGTAAAAACATAATTATTTTTCAGATAAACGAGAAATAAAATTGAACGACAGCAATCCTATTTCTTTGTCTTACTGAATATCTTATTAATCCGATCCATATCGAATTTACTGGAACGATCGTAATAGTAAACACCGTTTTGCTCCTGTTCCACGTCGGTTAATTGCGTATAGCAGTAACCCCAAATATAATCGGCCGCAATAATTTCATCAACCAATCCTTCCAAGCGGGTATAAAGTTCTTCCTTGGATTTCGGAGCATCTCCATAACCCCAGGAGGATGCCGTATTGTTTGTGCCTGATTCCTGCCCTTTTACCCATTTTATACCTCCGAACTCATCCAGACAATAAGGAATTTTACCATCGTACAATAAAAACCCCGGATGCTTGTTTGATTTTTCGTTCCAACCATTCGGACGATTGAGATAGTATTTTCCATCCTTGGGAGTCAGTTGTTCTTTCAGTCTCTCCGGATTTCCTTCGTAGTTATGAGCCGTGAAAATATCGGCAATGAAGTTGGTTCCGCCGCTGGATCCGACAAACAAACGGGTCGGGTCAAGACCTTTTGTCAATTTGTATAAATCGGTCATTAAACGGGGAAATGCTACATCATCGAATCCCCAAACTTCATTGAAAGGAGTCCAAGCTACGATAGAGGGATAGTTGCGGTCCCTTATAATGATTTCAGTCCATTCGGAAAGATAATTCCGTTGGGCTTCCGGATTATTGACATCCATTTCCCAACTGGCTTCTTCGCCCCAGGTAAGATAGCCCAATTTATCCGCCCAATAGTGGAAACGTTCCTCAAATACTTTCTGATGTAATCGGGCGCCGTTGAAGCCGGCCGCTTTGGAAAGCAGAATATCATTCTTCAAGGCTTCATCGGAAGGAGCCGTCCAAATGCCATCGGGATAAAATCCCTGGTCCAATACCAAACGTTGGAAATAGGGCTGGTTGTTGAGCAATAATTTTTGGCCGTCGATGGAAATTTTCCGAATACCTACATAAGATTCCACTTTGTCGATGATGTTTTTCTCAGCATCAATCACTTCAAAAGTCAAATCATAAAGGAAGGGACTTTCAGGCGACCACGTTTTGGGTTTGGGTACCGGAAGAAATATCGCAGACGTATTGTTCGCGCGGATATTTTTTTGGCTGATTACTTTGTTCCCGTCTTTCAGGGTAACTTTCAAGGTGGCATTGTGACTTTCCCTGATAAACAAAGGATGAATTTCTACCTGTTCCTGGTCTAAATCCGGAATAATCTGGGCGGAACGAAGCCCGAAAGGCGATATGGCTTCCAACCAAACCGTCTGCCAGATGCCTGTGGTGCGCGTATAGGAACAACCGCCCGAAAAATAGCGGGAATGTTGTTTTCCGCCGGTTTGCAAATGCCCTCTCAAATCGTCGGTAACATTGAGCACAATATTGTAAGTTTTGCCGGCTTCCACGAAAGGCGTTAAGTCAAAACTGAACGAAGAGCTTCCGCCAAAATGTCTGCCGACAAATGTTCCGTCGATAAATAATTCGCAGGCATAATAGACTGCACCAAAGTTGATATAAACATCTTTCCCGTTCCATGAAGACGGAATGGAGATAGAACGTTGATACCACATATTTTCAATGAAATCGGTAAATTCAACGCCCGATAATTTACTTTCGGGAGGAAACGGGACTGTGATTTTTTTATCAAAACCTTTGGAAGATTGATAATCACGCTCTTTTCCCGATTTACCAAAATCGAAAACATAAGACCACTCGCCATTGAGATTAACCCAATCCTGACGTTCAAATTGCGGACGCGGATATTCTGAACGCGGTTGCGCCCCCATCATACTAACTGTTATCAGCACGAATAAATATACAAATAAATTACGTTTCATATAGTTTTATTTTTAAATTTTGGCAAAGATAAACATTTTTTTTGAACTACAACCCCGTAGCGGGTTGAACTGCTACGTAGTTCAGCGTAGAGTTATTTTTCAGATAAACGAGAAATAAAATCCGTCTTCCAATCGGTGGTCGTATTTTTCTTTGTTGAATTTGTAATAGTAAGCGCCTCTTTTTGAAGCGCTTTTGTCTTTTTCGTCTAACTTTTCCAGAATATCCATTTCAAAGATTTTTTTACGGAAATTCCGTTTATCCATGGACTTTTGGTAAATTGCCTCGTAAAGTGATTGAAGTTGCGGCAAGGTAAATTTCTCAGGCAGAAGGTTAAATCCGACAGGGCGTGTAGCCGTTCTTCGTTTCATTAATTTAAGCGTATCGTCCAAAAAACGGTTATGGTCAAGGATTAACTTTCCCACATTATGGATATTGATCCATTCGGCATTGTGTTTCTTTTCCAATTTTTCATCAAACAATTCCATATCAATCAAGGCGTAATACACAACAGAAACAACACGTTCCCCAATATCCCGGCCAACATCACCATAAGCGCCGACTTGTTCAAGGTAAACACCTTCGATACCGGTATATTCTGAAATAACGCGGGATACGGTTTCGTCCAAACTTTCATTCATACGTACAAAACCTCCCATTAAGGATCGTTCTCCTTTCAGAGGTTCGAATTTACGTTTAATAATCAATACATTTATTGCATTTTCCTTGAATCCGAGAATGATGCAATCGACGGAAATATATAATTTATCTTCTTGAAGATAGAATTGAGTCATTGAACATTTATTTGTTTAGAAAAAGATGCAAAGTTATGATTTTCTTATTAAAAATGGAACGTATGAATTGTTAAATTATCTATATTTCTATCTTCTTTTCCGATAACTCATTAATGCCCATCCATTCAACGCCAATGCCCAAACACCCAAAGCCGCCAATTGCCGCCAAATATCCGAAAATCCGCTACCTTTCAGAAAAGTCATCCGCATGATTTCGATAAAATACCGCAGCGGATTGAAGTACGTGAAAATTTGCGCCCACTGCGGCATACTCGCTATCGGCGTGAATAACCCGCTGATTAAGATAAAGATAATCAGGAAAAAGAAAATGACGAACATGGCTTGTTGCAGGGTCGATGAATAATTGGAAATCACTAAACCCAAGCCGGAAACCGTCGAAATGTAAATCAAGACCGAGAGGTAAATCGTTAACAGGTTGCCTTTCGGAACTAAACCGTAAATCAGGGCGGCGAGACCTAAAGTTAAGGTGAAGACAAATAAACCGATTGTCCAATAGGGAATTAGTTTTCCGAGGATAAAAGAGATTTTTTTTACCGGCGTCACATTGATTTGCTCAATCGTACCGATTTCTTTTTCGCTCACGATATTCAAAGCCGGAAGGAATCCACAGAGTAAAGTCATCAAAATGACAATAAGAGCGGGAATCATAAATACTTTATAATCTAAAAAAATATTGAAACGGCCTTGGGAAATAACTTGAATCAGAGGCAATTCTGTTTTTCCGGAAGTCTGGATTCGCTCTGCACGAATCTCATTGGCAAAGTCCTGCACAATCGCATTCATATACCCTGAACCCAATCCGCCTTTCATGATATTAACCGCATTGGCGGAAATCATCACATCCGCCGCGCCCGCATTCATCAGATTTTTCTCGAAATCAGGCTGAATCTCTAACAGCATATCGGTTTTTCCATCTTCAAAAACAGCCATTCCCTCGTCGTTGGAGTTCACATAATTTACTAAATTAAAATAAGTTGAAGCGCCGAGTTTTTCCGACAGGCGTTTCGACCAGCTACTGTGGTCTCTGTCAATCACGGTCACATTGATATTTTTGATTTCCTGATTGGTCGCCCATGGAAACACCAACAGCACCATAAACGGAAACGCCAGTATCAGCTTCGGAATGAAGGCATTCCGAAAGGTCTGTTTAAATTCTTTTTCGATTAAATATTGTAACATATTATCTATTCCAATCTCGTTTTAATATTTCTTAAACTCACTGTAATAATGCCTATCGCCATTCCCAGCAAAATCATCATTTCTTTCAGAACGGAACGAACCGGTACTCCTTCGATAATCAGTTTTTTAGCGCCTTCGTTAAACCAACGCGCCGGAATAATCCCTGAAATCCATTGCAGGACAGGCGGCATACTTTCAACGGGAAATACATATCCCGAAAGTATCATCACCGGCATAATCAAACCCATACCCGAAGCCAGAATGGCAGCTACCTGCGTCTTGACCACGGTTGAAATCAATAGACCCAAAGACAAGGCTACTACAATGAAAATCAGGGTGAAGACGTTTAACCAAACCAAACTTCCGGTTATCGGAACTTCCAGAACGAATACCGACAGCAATAAAATGAGGATGAAAATAATCCAGGAAATAATAAAATAAGGTACTAATTTTGAAACAACAATGTAAATCGGTTTCGCCGGTGAAGCCAGCAAAACTTCCATCGTACCGGTTTCTTTTTCACGGACAATGGCGACGGAAGTCATCATTGCGCAAACAAGCATGAAAATCAATCCCATCAGACCGGGAACGAAATTGTAGGCGCTCCGCATTTCAGGATTGTACAACATGCGCACTTCGGGATTAATCCGTACCGGTACATTCGTTTCCTGCAACAATTCCTGTTGATAACCGGCGATTACACTACTCGCGTAAGAAGAAATGGTCATCCCTTGATTCGGGTCGCTGGCATCGACAAGTAATTGAATAGCAGCATCTCCGGTATGATAAAGGCTTTTGCCGAAATCCTCGCTGAAAATGACGATAAGGCCGGTTTTCCCTTTTTGAAATTCATTATCCACATCGTTTGCGCTTTTCAACCGGCGTACCACGTTGAAGTATTCGCTCGCATCCAATTGGTTGATAATTCGGTTGGTAGCTTCATCGTTAGAAGGGTCGTAAACGGCAACTTCTACGTTTTTCACTTCCGTGCTGATTGCAAAACCAATGATGAGAATCTGGAAAACGGGGATTCCGATGATTACCAGCATGGTTCGCATATCGCGGAAAATGTGGTAAAACTCTTTTCGCACAAAAGCGAAGAATTGCGAGTTGAGAGTTGAGAGTTGAGAATTGAGAATTGTTTTTTTACTCATCCTATTATTCCTTTTATTATTCGTTTTTAATTTTAATTTTCAATTTTCAACTCTTTTCGCGTTTCTCGCCAATTGCCTGAAAACCTCATCCATACTTTCCACTTGGAATTGCGCTTTCAATTGTTTGGGTGTATCCAAAGCGTCTATGCGTCCGTCCACCATAATAGAAACACGGTTGCAATATTCGGCTTCATCCATGTAATGTGTTGTTACGAAGATAGTTATTCCTTTTTCGGCAGCTTCGTAAATCATTTCCCAGAATTGCCGGCGGGTAATCGGATCCACGCCTCCGGTCGGTTCGTCCAGAAAAACAATCTTCGGTTCGTGGAAAATCGCTACGGAAAAAGCCAGTTTTTGTTTCCATCCCAAAGGAAGTTCTTTGACCAGGGTGTTTTTTTCGTTCATTAAGCCGATTTTTTTCAGCGTTTCGTCGGTTTTCCGGCTAATCAACTTTCCGTCAAGTCCGTATATTCCGGCAAACAGGCGAATATTTTCCCAAACTTTCAAATCTTCGTACAGAGAAAATTTCTGGCTCATATAACCGATGTTTTTCTTCACCATTTCCGACTGTTTTTCGATGTTGTAACCGGCGACAAAACCTTCTCCCGAAGTGGGTTTGCTCAATCCGCAAAGCATCCGTATGGCAGTGGTTTTTCCGGCGCCGTTGGCGCCGAGGAAGCCGAAGATTTCGCCTTTTCCGACGGAGAAGGTGATGCGGTCAACGGCGGCAAACGTGCCGAAACGTTTGGTTAGGTTCTCCACTTTTATAATTGAGAATGGAGAGTTGAGAATGGAGAATGGAGGATTATTTTTTTTCTGCATGGTTTGTTTTTAGTTGTTTAATTTTATTAATTCTCCATTCTCAACTCTCCATTCTCCATTAAATAAATGAAGCAATCCTCAATTGCCGGAACAATTTCCTTTAAATTCGGAATGGTTTCATCTGCTTCACTTTTGAAGACAATATGCAAATATTCGCCCGACATAAAGGCGGATTTTACGTTGGGATTTTTCCTCAAATCAAGCAGTAACAGATAGTTATTTTCCGAATGAGCTTGATACAATTTTTCCGGAAAACCGGCAATAATCTTTTCCGGCGTCTCGATGGAAAGAATTTTTCCATGTTGTATCAATGCAATCCGGTCGCACTGCTGCGCTTCGTCCATATAAGGCGTGGAAACGACAATGGTGATGCCTTCCGCTTTCAGTTTTTTTAGCATTTCCCAAAATTCTTTTCGGGAAACAGGATCAACACCCGTCGTCGGTTCATCCAAAAACAAAACGGTTGGTTTGTGAATCAAGGCGCATGACAAGGCTAATTTTTGCTTCATTCCTCCCGATAATTTACCGGCGCGACGATGCTTAAAAGGTTCGATTTGCTTGTAAATATCGCGAATCAGGTAATAATTTTCTTCAACCGTCGTGTTGAAAACCGTTGCATAAAAATTCAGGTTTTCTTCGACCGACAAATCCTGATACAAGGAAAAACGTCCCGGCATATATCCGATGCGTTTGCGCAATTCGCGAAAATCATTTATCACGTCTAAGCCATCGACTGTCGCTTGTCCCGAATCTGCCAAAATCAGAGAAGTAAGGATACGGAAAAGCGTCGTTTTTCCTGCTCCATCCGGCCCAATCAATCCGAAAATCTCGCCTTTTCCGACTTCGAAAGAAATGTCTTTCAAAGCTTGCACGTCTCCGTAACGCTTGTTTATTAATTGAGAATGGAGAATTGAGAGTTGAGAATTATTTTTTGTTTCCATACGCTATTTATTAATTCTCAATTCTCAATTTTCAACTCCCCATACATTCCGATTTTCAAATAACCATCGTTTTTCACGGCAACTTTCACCGCATAAACCAAATTAGCGCGTTCATTCTTCGTCAAAATGGTGCGGGGCGTAAATTCCGCTTTATCGGAAATCCAGGTAATCGTTCCGGTATAAGACTTCATCTCTTTTTTACCGAAATCGGCAAATACGGAAACTTCCTGATTCAGTTTCAATTGGTTCAATTGGTCCGCTGTGATGTAGGCCCGTAAAAAAATCCGGTCTAAATCGGCGATTTTGAACAGCGCTTTTCCTTGTCCCGCGATTTCTCCTTTTTCAACGTATTTTTGCAACAAAATACCGTCTATCGGACTGGAAATGATACTTTTCCATATCATGTCGTCTATCTGTTCCACTTGCGCCTGAATACCCAAGGATTCTGCCGAAACACTTTTGTTATTGTTCTGCAAACTTTCCGTTTGAGCGGCCAATTGCCGTTGCAAAACATCAATCGAAGATTGGATGTCGTCCACTTGTTTTTGCGTTGCAGCATTGGATTTCAATAAGTTCTTGAAACGAGCCAATTCCGTTTGCTGCTTCTCAATCTGCTGTTTGAGCGATGCAATTTGCAGGGAAATGTTATAGCTCCGACTGTCCACCGCCTTCATCCCGGCCAATAATTGTTTTCTTTTCAAATACAGCTGGACGGTATCAATAAATCCGACCGATTCGTAAGCTTTTAATGATTGACCTTCTTCAACATCAAGCGCCATCACTTGACCGGCAACTTGCGATGAAACAAGTACTTCCGTAGCTTCAAAACTTCCCGAAGCATCGTAATTCCCCTTTTTCTTACCACAACCAACCGCAGTAAGCAAAATCATTCCAAATAAAATAATATTTCTAAACTTTCCCATAATATATAATTTTCAATTCTCAATTCTCAATTCTCAATTTTCAATTCCCCCCTTTCCCCTCGTGTTTTTCAATTTATAAACCGCTATCAATAAGTCTATTTCATGCGCTTTTTTCGTTTGCCGGGCCATATCTTCCCTGCTAATTTCCTGCAACAAATCCGTTACGGTCATCGTACCGTTGGTTACTTTGGCTTCTGCCGCACGCCGGATATTTTCTCGCAAGGCGATAATTTCGTCATCGTCTTTCATCAAATCCCGAATCCGTTGAATGTCCTTGTTTTCACGGCTTTCCGTCAAGCGGATATTATAAAGGAAAAGGTCGCGTTGTGTATTGACCAAGTTTTTATTCACTTCGATTTTTTGTAAATCGTTTTTCTGCGTATAAAGCGAACCGAAATTCCAAGTTAAACGAATACCTCCGATGTAAAACGGTTCAAATGAATTAGATAGCATGTTCAGTGCCGGGCGGCCGACTCCGCCTTGAAGAAACAAACCCAACTTAGGCATGTACCCGGATTTAATCAGATTTTTTTGCGAATCGAACAAATCGTTTTGAGCATCAAACAGTTGTAATTCCGGCCGATTGTTTGTTAAAGAAATGTCCGGTAAAGTGATGACAGGTTTTACCAAAGAAACCGGATTATCAAGCGTTTCGCCAATCATAATTGCCAACATATCCACATAAGCCGCACGCGTCGTTTGCAATTGGATACGCACCTGTTTCACATTGAGTTGCTCTACTTTGACGGCATCAAGATCGGCCGCATTGGCGATGCCGTTTTCAATGTAATCGGCGACTTTTTTGCGGTTACGTTCCAATTCGCCGGCAAGCACTTGATTTTGCTCCAACTGTTCGTCAAACAACAGAATACCGAAAAACAACTGATTTACACGTTCTTCGATGGCGTACAATTCCACTTCCAACTGTTTTTTTTCAACTTCGGAATTTGCCTTGACGATTCGTTTCTGTGACTGGACGACTCCACCGTCCCAAAGCAACTGATTAGCTTCTGCCACAGCCATATATTGGTCTTTGTGAAGAGCAGGAATATCCAAACCAGGGATTTGAACAGGAATTTTCACTACGTCCGATTGATAAGTGGCTTTCGCACTTACCTGTAATTGAGGTAGATAAGCTTTTTGTGCATTGGAAAGATTATAATCCTTCGATTGCTCAATCAGATTATACTTTTTGATGAGCGGATAGTTGTTCCGCGCTTTTTCCTGACATTTCTCAATTGTTAATTGTGGAAAAGCATTCAAACCCAAAGATATAGACAGAACAAATAAAACGATAAGGCGTTTCATAGATTTTATAATTTCAAACTGTTAATAATCGTATTCACATTATTTTGTTTCCGGTCGTCCAAAAATCTTTTCAGTGCGTCGGATATGTTTTCGTCCTTCACGTCGAAAAGAATTTCTGCGCCGATAAAGGCAAAGACGTTCAGTGCAGCAATGTTCAACAGCAAATTTTGCGCTTTGACCGGCCGGATGGTCCCTTTTTTCGCTTCTCTTTTCATGTCGCTGTGCATTTTTGCCAGTAGTCTTTTGGCGATCGGAAAAATCTGTTTCAAAAGATAAGCTTTCCTTTCCTTCTTTTGGATGACTTCCCGTAAAACAAACATCGGCAGGTCGATTCGTGTAGCCAAACAATCAAAATGCAATTCGATTGCTCTTTTCAATTTTTCGAAAAAGGGTGTTTCACCTTCAAAGGCAATATTGAAAAAACCAACCAAATCAGCTGCAATTCCTTCAAAAACACAGTTGAAAAGATTTTCTTTTGTCCGGAAATAATAGTGCAACAGCGCATGATTTACCCCTGCAAGTCGAGCTATTTCAGTCGTTTTTGCACCATCAAAGCCTTTTTCTATGAATAACTTTTCGGCTGCTTCCAAGATAATTTGCTCCGTATTTTGATTGTTTGATTGCATGTTTAACTATTCAGTTTAATGGATTTGTTTAACAAAATTGTTAATAATAGGACAAAGGTAGAAATTGTTTTTCAGATGGGCAAATTTTTATCAAATAAATTTTTGGTCAGTCCACAATTAGCCTTTTTCTAAATTATAAAAGAATTTATAATTAAATATCTAAAAAAAATCAGTACTTTTGTACCCATAATTCTAAAAACAGACTATATATGCTAAGAAACATTTTATCTTTATTTTTATTCCTTTGGCTGATGCCCGCTATACTTTGTGCGCAAACAAAGAACACTGTAAGCGGGAAAATAACGGCGCAATCCACGAAAGAACCGTTAGTGGGTGCGACAGTGGCGGTGAAAGGCGCCAAGATCGGCACAAGCACCGACATTGATGGCCGTTACACGCTCACTTTACCCAACGACATGACAAAAGCCGTAATCGTAGTTTCTTATTTAGGTATGGAAAGCAGCGAGGCGACGTATGACGGATCAAACCAGACAATCCACGTCGCTTTGTCGGAACTGGCGCAAAGTATCGACGAAGTGGTGGTTACGGGTTATACCAATGTGCGTAAGGAAAGTTATACGGGCAACACAACGACCATCAAAAAAGAAGATATGGCCAAAGTGTCGCCGAACAACATCCTCAAATCTATTCAGGTATTTGATCCTTCATTTCGCTTGCAGGAAAATATTTCGCTTGGCTCCGATCCCAACGCATTGCCCAACATCTCGTTGCGCGGACAGACTGCGCTCGACATGCCGCTGTTTAGCGCAGGGTCTGATATTTCACGCCAAAACCTGCTCGGAAACAACAGTTTGCCTATTTTTATCCTCGACGGTTTTGAAGTCAAGGTGGAACGCATTTATGACCTCGACCTCAACCGCGTGCACAAGTTCACTATCCTGAAAGACGCTGCGGCTACGGCATTGTACGGATCGCGCGCCGCCAACGGCGTTATCGTTATAGAAACACATGCGCCGCAGGTGGGTAAACTCCGCGTGGCGTACAATATGACGTGCAAAGTGGAAACGCCCGATTTGTCAAGCTACAACCTGATGAACGCTTCCGAAAAACTGCAAGCCGAAGTTGATGCGGGCGAATTTCTGAACGCAACCAAAGACGGCTATGATTGGGATAAGTATATGAATTATTACCTTCCCCGCCTGTCGGATGTGAACCGGGGCGTGGATGTCGATTGGACGCGAATCGGACTGCGCACGTCGTTAGGTACCCGCCACAGCTTGTTTGTTGACGGAGGAGAAAAAAATATCCGTTGGGCGGCCGAATTACGGTACAATCAAGGTAATGGTGTAATGCAAGATTCGCATCGCGACACTTACGGCGGCGCAATGAGTATTGATTACCGCATTGGCGGATTTCAACTGACCAATACAGTGGATTTTACGGTTATGTCGAGCGGCGACTCACCCTACAAGTACGGCGATTATTCGCACAAGCAACCTTACGCCGAATTGCGCGACCCCTTTACCGACAAATGGGTACAGGTATTTCCGTATCACGTGGCGGCGCGTTCGGCCGACAGAGTGAACCCGCTTTACGAATCGGATTATTTAAATTCTTATTCGATAAGCGGTTATAAGACATTGAGCGACAAATTGGGCGCGAACTATTTCATTAATTCGGCGCTCACGGCAAAAGCGTGGGTGGCAGTGGAAACAACGACGCGCGAATCAAAAAACTTTCTTGACCCCGAATCGCGCCTGTTCTACGGTTCAACAGCCGACATGCGCGGAAGCCTCAACATCGTCGGTAGCGAATCGTTGGCTTACGACGTCAATCTGATGTTGCTGTTTAATAAGAATTTAAACGGTCATATCATAAACGCTACGCTGAACGGATCGATACACCAGGACGAAGTGAGTTATCTTTCGTCGGAATACAGAGGGTTTGCCAATGGCGGCAATTCGTCGATCAACGCAGCTGCTCAGCTACCGGTAAAACCGTCGCGGTCCAGTAACAAAAACCGGCTGACAAGTTTGCTGGGCTTTGTCAATTACTCGTACCTCGACCGCTACCTCGCCGACGTTTCATTTCGTTTAGACGGTTCGTCGCAGTTTTTTAATGAAATGCGCTATGCACCGTTCTGGGCGACCGGCGCAGGTATCAACTTGCATAAATTTGACTTTGTGAAAGATACGGAATCTATTTCAACATTAAAAATAAGAGGTTCTTACGGACAATTGGGAAAAGTAACATTCCCGCCCTTTGCAGCCATTTCGACTTATACCTCAACTTCTGTTGACGGTTGGTATTACACCGGTATCGGCAACGTATTGCAATACCTTGGAAACGATAAACTTACATGGGAGAAAACCAATGTAACCGACCTCAGCCTCGAAGCCGGATTGTGGAAAGGCAAACTCTGGTTTAAAGGCACTGCTTACAACAAAAATACAACGGACATGATAACAAGTATCACCATCCCTGCCTCGTCGGGTTTCACCACCTACATGGACAACTTGGGACAGGTAAACAATCGGGGCGTTGAATTTGAATTGCGCTCGAACGTCCTGCAAAGGCAAGATTGGAATTTGTCCGTATTCGGAACACTGGCGCATAATAAAAACAAGATTGTGAAAATATCGGAAGCGTTGAAAACCTACAACGAATTGGTAAACAAACAATACGCTTCATATAACGAGAATGCTGCCGATTCCAAATACGCCCAATTGCATACCAAGTTTATCGAAGGCGGATCCATCTCTTCCATCTTTGCAATGAAATCGCAAGGGATTAACCCCGCCAACGGTAAAGAAATATATGAACGTCCCGACGGCACAATCACTTATGAATGGAACGCCGCCGACATGCAAATTGTAGGAAACACCGAACCTACAGCGCAAGGTTCGTTCGGATTCAACCTGATGTGGAAACGTTTATCTCTCTTTACTTCATGCCTTTATCGTTGGGGAGGCGATCAATACAACGCCACCATGGTAAACTACGTAGAGAATGTGTCGCTGATGAATACCAACGCCGACAAGCGCGTAGGCACGCAACGTTGGAAAAAACCGGGCGACATTTCATCACTCAAAGACATTGCCGACCAACGCTTGGTCACACGCCCGACTTCACGTTTTGTGCAAAGCGACAATACCTTGCAGCTCAATTCGGTTTCGTTGAGTTATGATGTCAGTTCAAAAGAGCTGAAACGTATGGGGATGAGTATGTTGCGATTTACGGCAAGTACGGAAAATGTAGCTTTCTGGAGTACAATCTTTCGCGAGCGCGGATTAAGCTATCCTTATTCCAGAACCGTCAATTTTTCCATCAATGCAACCTTTTAATTAATTATTAATATAAAACAATGAAAAATAACGATATAAATAATAGCAACGTAAAAGTCAAAAGCAGACAGATTGCGGCCGCACTGCTGATAACGTGCGCTTCGCTTTGCTGCTCATGTTCCGACTGGCTCAACATCACGCCTGAAGATACGGTTTCGGCGGATGAACTGTTTTCAACTTACAGCGGCTATCACACCGCGCTCAACGGCATTTACCAGGAATTGGCGTCGAACAAACTCTACGGAAGGGAATTTACGTGGGGATTCGCCAGTGCGCTATCTCAATGTTACAGCAACAATAACGAACCGAATGTAGAAAAAAGATACACCTATACCGAACGGTACGAATACAACACCAACGAAGTAGAAGGTTATACCGCCGATATATGGCTTACCGGATACAATGTCATCGCGAATATTAACAATCTCCTGCAACACCTCGAAAAAGCAGATAAAAATTTATTTCCCGGCGTATTGGAGTATGAAGTGGAATTGATTCGCGGAGAAGCGCTTGCTTTGCGGGCAATGATGCACTTCGATTTGTTGCGGCTGTTTGCGCCGGCGCCCATAGAAGGAAACAATACGGCAGGCATCCCTTACAACGACCAATTTCCGAATAAATTTGCCGAACGTCTGCCGGTAAAAGACGCTTTACAAAAAATAATCGCCGACCTCGAAGAAGCTTGCGACCAGCTCAAACGTTATGAAGGCGAATCGACAGCCCGCGAAAAGTACCTGACAAACTGGACCTTACGTTATTCGCAAGGCATTGACGGAATTATGCCGTTCTTCCTCGGACGCGGCACAAGACTCAACTACGTTGCCGCCCAAACTTTGTTGGCAAGAGTGTATCTCTATGCCGGCAACCAAAGTGCGGCGCAAGAAGTAGCACAAACTGTCCGGACCCGTTATGTAGCGCCGTTGAACAATATCGCCGCTTCCGAAAATTTCTGTTACCTTGTGGCAACCAATCCCGCATGGAACAGTTCCGATATCAGGTCGTACCCTCACAAACTGATGCAGGAAACGCTGTTCGGGCTTTACAATGTCAAGCTGGCCAGTAATTACGAAGACCTCGTATCCTCCAGCCGCAATGCTTTTGCGTTGAAAAATGTCGAACAAGTCTATGGAAACGATATTTCCGATGTCCGCTACGGCAAGCTCATCTATGAAGAAAATCCGGGCGCCAAAGGAGAAGACCTTATCCATCGCTCCTTAAAATATAACGTTACCAACAATGCAAGCGCCCTCGAAAATTCCATGATACCGGTGATACGCATTTCGGAATTGCAATTCATCACACTGGAATGTCTGTCGGCAACCGATTTGCCCAAGGCGGTGGACGAACTGAACAAATTCCGCAAAAGCGTACGCGGCTGCACGGTTGACATCGTCGCCGACACGCGCGAGGATTTTTTAATCGCCCTGTCGAAGGAAATCAAAAGAGAGTATGCGTGCGAAGGCGCTCATTACTTCTTCTTCTGCAAACAGCACCGGTTGCCCGTCAACGACGGATTGACCGATATAAACCTGTCGAGCAAATACACTTTACCCATTCCGCAGAATGAGATATCGCTTTAATGAATGATAAAGAAAAATAAATAATAAATACTTAATAATGAATCGAAATATTTTTCAAATAACCGTCCTGACGATAGCAAGTTTAATCTTGTTCTCCTGTCAGAAAGAAGAAATTCCCACGTATTCGGGAGACAATTATTTACATTTTACCCGACCGGCAAGCGACACATTGACCTTATCGTTTGGCGTGTTGCCCGATGTAAACGAATATCGCCTGCCGATACCTGTCACCCGCATAGGTAAACCTTCGGACAAAGACATGCAATGTTCCCTGACTTCCGACGCCGCTTCGACTTTGCTTGCGAAAGAGTACGATATAAAGCCCGAAGATCTTATTTTACACAGCGGAAGGTTTGAAGACACATTGCACGTTACCATAAGAAAAAACGCCGCCATGGACAATGAAAGGTTTTTGCTTGTGCTGAACATCGTTCCCAATGAAACATTTAAACCCGGCCCCGAAGGATACCTCAAAATGCCTGTTTATGTTACAAACAAAGTGGAACAACCTAAATGGTGGAATGTTGAATATACAAACGCATTCTTCGGCCCATATACGCTCGTCAAATACCAGTGGTTCATCCGGGCTACCGGGAAACACGACCTCACCAATGTGCCCGTCAGCGATGTGATTGAATTAATGAAGCAATTCATATTTTTTCTACGGGAAAAAGAAGCTGAACTTGGAACCGCTATCGAAGACGAAAACGGTCGCCTGCTGGATACAATTACTTATCGAAATGTATAATCATTCATAATTTTAGATATGAACTACAAGACTTTACATAAAACAATCCTGTTGCTTGCAACGATTATAATCTTTGCCGGCTGTATGGAAGACGGAATAAACAACCCCCAAGGTACGGGAAAGGAAATTACCGTAAAATTCGAGGCTCCCAGCCGTACTTTTTACTACGAAGACGGCGTAAACCTTTCACCGGTCATTGCGTACGCCAACGAATCCGACAGCGCTTTAAATGTCTTCACTTACGAGTGGATACTCAAAAGCAGCAACTTTGCGACCGACAGCATAATATCGACCGACCGGACGCTTGACCTGCCCACTGAGAACCTGAAATTAGGCAAACAGCAATTACTGTTAGTGGTTACCGACGAACGGTACGGTTCAAAATATAGCGCCCAGATACAAATAGAAGTCATTCTAAGAAGCTCGGTAGGCATATTCGTACTTTCCAAAGAAGTCTCCGGAGCATCATCATTGAGCGTATTGACCGTTGATGAAAAAGGAACGTTTAGTTCCCGCCCGCTTGATTTCGGAGGAATAGGCTCCGATCCGGTAGGTTTGGTGTACCACCGCATGAGGGAATCAGCGGAGTTGAGACAGGTGGGTTATCTGCAAGTAACGCAACGGGGAGGACCCGGAACCATCGATCTTCGATTACTGACCATGTCGCAAGAACCGCAATCGTCGCTCAATGAACAGTTCGGCGGAACCGCTCCTGCGCTGACGAAGAGCACCTACTACGGCGACCATTTTGCACTGACGCTCACACAGGACGGCGACTTGTACAAAAAGACCGAAACGGTAGTGAGCAAGTTCAAAGTGCCTTATGCCGGCAAATACCTCCCGACGCCGATAATCATCAACGGAGGAGCGCGAATTACCCATTGGGCGAACACCAGTACGATGAATGAAAATTCGGGCGTATATACGCTGCTCATGTACGATGCCTTGAACGCCCGGTTTCTTTCGGTAACCAACAACGCCGTCAGTTATCCCGTAACCAGAACCGGAGAAATCAATCCCCTCAACAACTACGCCTTGTCGGAAACCGGATCCGCGAACGCCTCCAAGGGCGCTCCCGACCTGAAGGGATACAAACCGGGCGATGAATCGCCGACCGGATTATTGACGTTTCCGAAACTTGACGACCTGTCGGACTACGAGATGATCGGGTTCACGCTCTACTATCTGGACCTTCATAATACTTATTTCTACGACGTCATGTCTATAAAAGCGGCGGCCATACTCAAAAAGAAAAGCAACGGCAAATTCTATCTGTTGACGTTTGCGCAAGAAGGCAATTACAATAAGAAAAGCATGTCGGCTTCGCTACTCGACTTTGTGGAACTGGAACAGCCGGACGGCGCCGGGTCGCTCGGCAATAATATACTTCTCTGCGGTTGGTGCGATCCCATGTTCGGTTCGTATCCTTATGTGTTTTTCACCAACGCCGAAAGAAATAAAGTATATCGGTATGATTGCGACCGGCACCAGCGACGGTTGGTATATACTTCCAATTCGCCGATTACCGTGCTTTATCTTCCGGAACCGGGAGCGACTACGAAAACGGCCAATCCCAACGCCCATCCCTATTTCAATAAATTACTCATCGGCGCTCAAAACGGCGACGTAGTGTGTATGGGGATGCCGGTTGTGGCGACGGACGAATTTGTTGAGTTGCACACCTATCGCACCGGAAAAGAGATTGTCGATTTTGCTTTTGTACCGAACGAGGCTGCGGCAAGTTCAAACTTGGCGAAATAACGGATAACTCCGGGAGATGCTTTCTCAAAAAAAAGGAATGCTACTGTTAATATCCGGCATCATATCCGGTTGGTTTATTGTACGCCTGCGTCGTGGGCTTCATAAACTTTCCGATAATATTTTCTTTACCGGCAAGAAAAACCGTTCGAGCAGCGAAATATCTTCCGTGATAATGTCCGCCCGGCCTTGCATGTTGGATAAACAGGGCAGTTCTTTTTTGTAGGTGGTAAGCAAACCGTCCGGCAAACTGATTTCAACCGTATAACTCACAACCTGATTCGTTTGCGCAGGCACCAGGGAAATATTTTGCACTCTGCCGCGCAAAATACCATATTCGTTGTCCGGAAAATTCTCCAAACGGATATTGACTTTTTGCCCTGCCGCCACTTTCCCCGAACGGGCAACTGGAAGCAGCGCTTTCCCGATGACTGTGGCATCCGTTTCAGGAACAATAGAAAATATCTCCCCGCCTGCCTGTATGTTTTGATTGGTAGTCCAGTAATTCGTGAAAGTGATTTTCCCGCCGATGGGCGCCTGCAAAATATAATTCATCTCCCAGGATTCTATCTCTGTCTTTAATTGAGAAATTTGCGCCTGCAATTGTGTCTGCAATCCGTTTGATTTTTCTATATCCTGCTGCCCTGTGTCGAGCAGCGATTCTTTCAGTTGCACAATCTGTATCCGCATGTTGTCAACGGATGATTGCATGTTTTCCCGGCTCATTGCGCCTTGCAGGTAAACGTTTTGAGACTTTTCATATTCTTCATGGGAAATATGCCCTTTCAGATGCAGCAGCGAATCCCTTTGGAATTGTATCTTCGCTAAACCAAATTGTTCATTGCTGATTTTTTGTTGACGGAGCAGGTTTTGGTATTGCACTTCGTATTGTTCAATCCGTTCCTTTGTCATCTTTATCTTTTGCGGGAAATACGCCAACCGCCGGTATTCGGAATATTCAAACAGGCTTGTATAAAACTGGGAATACAGGGATTGGAGACTTCCCAATTGCAAGTTCTTATCAGGCAAATAACCGGCAGTATCCGCCCCTGCCTGCCCGTCATTGCGAGAGCGAAGCCCGAAGCCATCCAGAAACCGTTTTAGCTCCAACACATCTTCCGTTTTTGCAGGATTCTCAATCACCGCCAAATATTCACCGGACTTTACTTCCTGATTATCGGCAACA
>BNTV01000055.1 GCA_025996865.1 Bacteroidia bacterium | reverse complement strand
CTTCCATATTCGGATTTCTCAATGGTAAGCAAACCCATGTAATACAGCAGGGAAACGAAATTTTCGGAATTGTGCAATTCATCAATGGAAAATTTGGGATTTATCGTTGAAAGAATGTGATTATCTTCGGTAATTTTCAATAATTGCTCGCTGTTCTTTCCGTTTGCTATCAATGTTCGCAAGCGTCCGTAATCCGTCTTCAGATTATCATCAATAGTGTATTTAGTTCCCCCTTTTGTGGTCGTAACCATATCGAAATAATACAGCATCATCGAAGGATTGTACACTCTGTGTTCGCCTTTTTCATGAAAAAGGTAGCCGTTATAATAGAACTCCATATCTATATCAATCAGCGACTTGTCAACACCGCCAACTTCCATCAGCCAGTTGACTTCATCCTGTGTAAAACCCAGCATTTCATTGTATTGTTCCTTTAGCGACAGATTATTGGAAATGTTGAAACCGCTGGTAAGGTCGTCCAACATAATGGGTGTGATGCCGGTGAGGATAATACGGTCGATAGCGGTTTTGCTTCCTTTTTTCAAGGTCTCGTAAAAATCGCGAACCAAGCCGTTGGCTCTTATTATCTTACGGTAAGTATCATCACCGGAACCGGTACCCAATGCAATAAGGTCGTTGGCGAAATGATCATATTCATCAATGATGACAAAGACTTTGCAACCTGCAGACATTGCTGCCCTGAATGCAATATTAATCATTTCGGCAATAGATTGTTGACCCTTACATTCCTGTATGAACTCTCGTACATTGGGGATACAATCTTCATGATCTTCCAAACAGGTAAGCACCGATTGGCGTATATTTCCAATAAACGAAATCCTGAAATACTCCTCGCTACCGGTATCCAATCCTGAAAAATCGAGATTCAACACTACCATACTGTTATGCTTCGGCGTGGGATGCTTGCCGATATACAAATCGCCAAATAATTGTTCAAATTTGCCGGCGCTGTTGATATCGTAATAATGCGACAGCATGGAGAAAAACAGACTTTTGCCAAACTTGCGCGAGCGGGTAAAAAACAGGTACTTATTGTTTTCCCGTTCCAACAGTTCAATAAAGTGGGTTTTATCCACGTAAGCATAATTATCCATAATTACGCTTTCAAAATTTGAATTACCGTAAGGCAGGCGTTTGTATTTATTTGCTTCCATCTTTTATGAATTTTGTTTGCAAAGATAACTACAATTAAACGATTTTACCCAATAAACATTGAACAATTATGTGAATTAGAACAAATAAGAATCCCGGATGCACGACCGGGTAACCCCATCTGCGAGGAATCTCAATTTTCTTCTGATACCATGCTTTGCCTTTGTGATAGTACTTCCTTGACAAATGTGAAGTTTCATCGGTTCGCGTATTCAATACGCCCTTTTCATTAATCCGGATATCGTTTTCGTATCTATTTCAACGGTCGGTTTAAATTTGTCCGAAACCATGTATTGTTCGATGCTTCGCCTGAATTGACGGGCGGCAGGGCGGTTGTCCAGGTCGGTGACAATATCGGCGCTGCAAACCATTATCTTGCCTGCACCCGCTTTGGTTTCAAAGAGGATGCCTAATTTGCGGTTGGTAAACCAGTCATCAATCAGGTGAACGAGCGGACGGAAATCAGCCGGAAAATCGTCCATCACCATCGCCGAACAGTGCGCCACAACGTCCCACCATTGGTAGTCGCTGTAACCTTCGTTGGGAAAAGCGGCGAGAGCAGGATGAGCAGCATCGCAGAATATGCCGAGTGTATGAGGCGCCTGTTTTTTTGTCCAAGCCGTATTCCAGAAAATGGAAGAAAAACCGACGGCAATATTTCCGCCTTTTTCAGGTTTCAGGGCATCTTTGGGAAGGCAGTACAGCACCCGGAGTCCCGCTTTCGCCTTTGTCACGGCATCGTTGTAATCCGTAGTGAAATAGGGCTTTGTTTCGTTACCGGTTTCTTTTGCCGGATATACCCAGATGTGCCACTGATTGGCTGCGCCCGCTTCGACAACTTTTACGGACAGTGTCAGTTGCGACGGTTCCTTAACGGACAGCAAGGGTAATTCTATGTTCGAGATAGCGATGCAATTGTCCACAGGCAGGTCTTTTGTCGTTTTACCGGAGGCAAGCGTCTTTTGAGAAGCATCGCTTATTTCCCATTCTACTGTTGCGTCTTTTAGAGGCTTTTCGGCGAAATGCGACACCTCAACAGCAGCTTTGAATGTTTCATCATTCGTCCAGACTAATTTGTCCATACGCGCCAACGGTACGACGCTGTTGCAGAAACTGCCGTATTCCTTCCCTTCTACATAACCTTTGGTGTCCCAGAACGGGTCAAGCACTCCTACCAGCGCCGTCCCTTGTCCCGGAAAATCATGCAGGTCGAGCAGCTGAAAACCTGCAAACGCGGGTGTCCGCAATGCCGCTTCAATGTCGGCTTTGTAGCAGAGTGTCTGCAAACGTCCGGATGCATACAGGAACTTGTCCGACAAGTCGCCCAGATGATGTTTTTCCAGCAATTCCTGAAAAATCTCGAAATTCTTCGCTTTCAATACGCCGGTGTATTTAGGTATTTCCTTGAAATTCGGATAGACACACCACTGACCTATTTCGTGACTCACGACAGGCATGGTTTTTTCCCGGATGATTTTCGCAAAATCAAAAGCCGTTTGCGGAGGTTGGGCATTGATGATACTTTTCAAACCGCCACCCCAAGCCTGAATGCGCGGGTCGGGGGTATTCCAGTAGTCGGCATTGGGGATGTAGGGCCATCCTGCACCGGAGGTATATACCCGTCGCGAATCTTTGGCTTTCCAGTAATCGACAAAATCGGACAGATATTTTACCTGATTTTTTCCGTTCGGCTCATTGCCATAGAGCATCATGCAAAAGGACGGATGATTGCCGTATTCCTTTACGATCCGTTCGCTTTCGTCATAGAACCATTGGTCGGAAGCATCGCCATCACCTACTCGCGTCCAACCGCCGCACTCTACTTGCAAGTATATTCCTTCCCGGTCGGCTACCTCAAAGGCAACTTGTGGCGGACACCACGAATGAAATCGTACATGGTTCAGCCCAAACTCCTTGCAACGTTTGTATATTTTCGTCCAGTAAGCAGGGTCTAATGACGGATAGCCGGTAAGGGGAAAGATTGCACATTCCAACGTTCCGCGCAGGAAAACCGGCGTTCCGTTGACCGTGAAGCGTGTGCCTTCCGCTTTAAATTCGCGCATCCCAAATTCGACGGTTTGTACGTCCGTTCCGCTTTTTGAACTCAGTTCCACCTCCATCCGGTAGAGATTCGGCTCAAATTCCGACCATGTCTGCATGTTATTGCCCATTGGCACTTCCAATACGACAGGGCTTTGCACACCGCCATCCATATTAGCGGATACGGATTTCAACGCTATCGGTTTGGCGCCATTGAAACTTTTCGTTTTCAGGGTGATTTTCGCCTTTCCTGCCGAATTTCCGGTGGTATATACTTCTACCCGGGCTTTTTTCGCTTTGACGTCGGGATATACCCGCACATCACCTATATGCAACGCCGGTTTTGCCGAAAGGCTAATATTGCCGACAATACCGTTCCAGTTGCTTTGCGTGTGGTCGGTAACGCTGTGTGCATCCCTGCCAACAGGGATATTTACGCGGTTATCCACACGGACGGTCAGCAACAGTTTTCCGGTTTCACTGATCGCGTAACGGTGCGGGGTAAGCAACGCATTACTCTTGCCGACTTCTTTTCCGTTGACATAAAGTGTTGTTTCCCAATGCGTCCGTTCCAGTTCCAGTTCCATGTATTTGCCTTTCCACGAAGCGGGAACTTCTACTTCGCGCTGATACCATGCCACGCCGACATAATATTTGTCCGGTTGCAGCCAGTAAGGAAATTTTATGTTTCCGGGTTGTCGGTAAGGTGCGTAATCGTCACCCTTGTACCAACCATAAGTGTCGTTAACACCCCCTGTCCATTTTGTTTCAACACCGACATTCTCTCCATAGCCCTGTTCCTGCAACGAGCCGGGCAGTTGAATTGTTCCCGATAAGGGTTTGGCATACCACTGTTCGCTTACCCCCAAATCGTTGGGGTCTAAGGCAAATGACCATTTTCCGGAAAGGTCAATTGTTTTTTCCGGTGCAAAAGAGCACAAACAAAGCGCTGTGATGATCAATAAATAAATTCTCATAACTTATGAATGAATTTTTAATATTTCAGTTTTTAAATTTTCAACATAGACAAATATACATTTATCAGTAGTTTCCGTAAACGTATATTTCTGCTATCTGAATATCTTGTCCGTTGTTGCTGTCGGGTAGATAGATTTTCAAATAACGTCGCTTGTTGGCAGTATCCGGCGAAGGTATATTAGTCGTCAGCATCTGCGGTGAGCTGTTGTTTGGAAACACGACATCGTTGCCAATCTGCACCCATGTAGCTGCATTCGGATCCGGATTGTCGCTCACGAAATACCGGACAGTTTTAGCTCCGCTTCGACCAAGGGCACGATAGGTTACTATCTGTGTGATATTTTTTGGCGTCTTCATGTCGATAACTGCCCAGTGGGGAGGCGGAATTTTAGTCGCTGACCAGTCCGAGTGCCAATAGCTACCGCTGTTATTGTCAATACCGTCAATAATCGTTGATGCGGGGAGAGGGGAAACGTCGTCCTGGTCGGACCAGCCTATCACCTCCCAACTCGTTTGATTAAAGAAAACAACCGGGTCAATTGTCATCCTCTCCCAATCCAAGCTGAACGTATCTATGGCATCCGGTTCCGGCAGGAACGAAGAACGGTATTCAAACGGTGAACCGTCTGTTGCATCTGTAATAGAAGTAAGGGATTCGGTCGGATTCACCCTGACGATTTTTGTCTCATTGCCGACGGTTTTGTACCGGATTTCACTCCGTACCAGATTTTCGACTGCCACTCCCCACGGAATCTGTATCTGCGACAACACCTCATTAATAGAAATCCCGTTGATGCGCCGTTGGTTGAGGGTACTTCGGAAAAGCACTCCATAAGAAGCACCTGAAGCGGTAGTTTTGAGGGATTGATGACCGTAGGCATCTACTGTCCGCACGTCAAACGTATAGGATTGTTCTCCCATATCCGGAATGAAATCTTCCACGAGGACGGTATCCGAAGTGGAGGAAGGAACCGTGATGGAATGTTTGTTTAGCCCGTCGTTCCAATACACGTTAACCGTCTTCACATTCGGCGAATTGACCAACCAACATTGAAACAAAACACGTCCCTCACCCGCTTTGAACACCATCGAATCTACTCTGGGGGCATAGACTGTCTCGCCGTCTTCGACGTACTGCTTGTGGATGTCCATAACATTATCACAGGAAATGAAACCCAACAGGCTCATTGCTAATACACTAATATATATCTTTTTCATTGCTTTAAATTTTAATTTTTAATTTATAGTGTTTATTCAAGATATCCGCCATAAAAGGTTATTTCTGCTATGTGCATATATGACGCGTTACCCCAGTTGTTGTGAAATTGAAACCGTAGAAACCGTACCGGATCTCCTAACGGGAAAGAAAACTCATGTCCGTCAATCGCAACCCGTCTGTCTTCATCGGATTGTTGATTGACTGGTAACCTCGATGGTTTTATCAGCTCGAAATCCTCAATTTTTGTCCACTCGCTCCAATCACTGCTCGGAACAGTATTGGAACTGCTACCATAGACTGTAAAATTTTTCGGATTTCCTCGGGTGTAACAAAAATTGCCGTTATTAGTGTTACGCTGATGAAGGATTAAGCGGCTCACCGTCGCAGAAGCACCCAAATCAAGCGTAAAGGCAACTTCAGGCATAACACCGTCGGACGTATGTCCGAAATTGCCAAGATTGTCATCCAGCAGGTCTTCGTTCAATTGTCCCCAGAAATAAAACGGTACGTCGCCCTTGGGGTCGCCGGGTCCTGTGGGCAGGATAATAATTTTCATTTTACGCTTGTCCAGAAGGTTGTCGGCAATGGGAGTGATTAATCCTTCTTCCGGAGGGATAATGTCAGAGGCATTTCCCCAGTTATCACTGATAATCAAACCAAACTTACGGGGCTCCGGCAAATAGCCGCGAAGATTATATTGCGAAGAATCGAGATTGGAGGACAGGATGACAGCCGGCTGTAATGTGCCGGTTTTGTCCTCTGTGAGAAACTCGAAGGCGAGCGCTGCCCTGTCTTCGTTTTTCCAACTGAAATTGGCTCCACCAAAGCCTGCGACTATCTTCACTGTCTTGGCGGCTTTGCTCAGGGACGATTCAAGCGGTTTAAACTTTACCGATACGGGGTCGGATTTTTCCTGCGCACGGTTAACGACATACAACAACGCTTCATGCTCTATCGTGTCGTTAAAACCAGCCAAACTCAACTGATTCGTATAGAACGAAGCAGACTCTTCCCGTTGCTTCCCGTTCGGCAGAGTATATACGGCTCTTACTTCCAAAATATCTTCGGCATCGGGCACGCGATATTTAATGACAACACCTCCGGCAATCGGAGTGGTGGTAATGGTTGCCGAAACAACCGGCCCGGGTTTGCCCAGGCTCTTACTTGTGGGTTCCAGCTCCTTTTCCGAACAGGAAAACAGCAAGAACGCCAAATTGATTGTGATGAAATAATATATTGCTTTCATATTTATTTTTTATTTTTTAGCTTTTAGTTCTTCACTCTTAGTTCTTCACTTTTTTTCACCATCCCGGATTTTGTATTAATTGTGGATTATTGATAAAATCGCTTTCCGGTATCGGGAAAAAATAGTCGCGCAGGATAAATTTTTGCATATAGAGCGTGGTTGGAGTGTAATAATCGTTTACAGAAATCCCCAGGTGATTCCAGCCCTGTATCGGTCGATTATTTTGTTCTTTAACGGCTGTTTTCCAGCGGCGGCTGTCCCAGAAATAGTGTCCCTCGCAAGCCAGTTCTATTTTCCGTTCCTGCTGAATGATTTTGCGCATACCGTCTTGGGTGGTAGGCTTAGTCTTATAGGCTGCCGATGCATGGTTCTGCCAGCTGTTCACTACTCCATCCAATCCGGCACGCGCTCTGACCTCGTCAATGTACTTCCACACTTCATTGTCGGGCGTGGCTTGCGCTTCGTTCACGGCTTCCGCCGTAAGCAAGAGCAAATCGGCATAACGCATGTTCGGGAAAGGATAACTCTCTGTCCACCACACATCTGCGGTGGTAAAGGAAGAAGTCGTACTTACAAGTTTTTTAGGCCAATAGCCTGTTGCATTGTATTGGCCGGGGAGAAATCCGGAAGAATATTCCCCATATCGAGCTTTGGGATACCGGCAATCCACATCTTCGCCGATGTCGCCATTGGACTTGCTCGGCGGATTGTTATAATGATTCCCGTACCATTTGCCGCGGTCGAAGCCCAGTGTGGAATAAAAACGCGGCTCGCGGTTGAAGTTCATGGCAGCGGTCTGTTCGCCCTGCTGGATATAATACCTGTGGTCGAAGTCGCCGGTGCGTACATCGAAGCGATTGGCATAATCATAACTATCGTCCTCATCTATCGGAACGCCATGTTGGGTATAGAATACATCGACGGTAGAAAAAGGAAGGCTTAACAAGCCTGCTGTGGGATAATACTGCGTTGCTGTTTCCAGTCTTGGCATGCAATAACCTTGAAAACCGCCGTACGCATAATTGTTTGTCCATATCAATTCCACATTCCAACGTTTGCAAATAGCCTGTCGGAGCGTATTCACCAGAGCTGTAGTATCCGAAACAGGAAAGGTTGGCAAATAATCCGTTTGCTGAAACAGCCGTACATTAGTTTCCTCGCAGATAGCCACCGCCGCTTTACACGCCTCTGCCGCTCTGACCCAGCGGCTTGGGTCGTAAGTCTGGTTAAAGAAAGGTTCCTTGTTGTGATTCAAAAAATTCACATAATCCGTATTCCCGTTAAACAGCGGACTTGCCCAATACACCAGCACCTTCGCTTTAATCCCGTATGCGGCAGCCTTGATAAAACGTCCCAGTTCGGTACCTGTAGTCATAATCATATAGGGCAAGGCATTGGAGGCGATTACTTCATCGAGCAGTTCCACGACGTAGGTAAAACAGTCGTCAACCTTGTCGCGGTAAACCCGCACACCCTGCGTGGATGTTGATACAGGCGCACTTTCTCTAACGATACACATCGGTCCGTATTTGGTAATCAAAACAAAGTGACAATATGCCTTAATCAGTTTCACCTCTGCTATCCAGCGGTCCTTTTCAGGTCTGGGCAAGTCGGGTACTCTTTCGATATTGTCCAGAAAAGTGTTGCAATCGCGGATATTGGCATAAAGGCCTACAGGATTGCCATTAGCCCAGTGGTCCATTATTGCAGTGCTACGGTCGTTTTGCCCCAGCCCCAGAAGCATGCCGGGGTATGTTTGATTCTCTCTATTATATATCATTTCAAGAGAGCCGAGCAATGCGGGGTTATCTTCAGGCACTGATACCGTCGGCAATCCATAATAACAGGTGGCAAGGAACCTTTCAGCCATATAACGGTCCGAAAAGGCATTGTCCAGGGTAGGCGTCATGTCGGGAACGACATCCAGGTAGTCGCACGAACAGATACCGAACCCCGTAAACAAACACATTAAATATTTTATTTTTAAATATTTTATTATTGATTTCATATTCTTTAATTCTTTTAATTCGTAATTGATTAAAATCCTATATTAAGTCCCACATTAAAAACCCTTTGCAGCGGATAGCCCAAACCGTTGCCCGCCATTTCGGGATCCCACAGTTTGAACCTGCTCCAGCACAACAGATTGGTAGCGCTGAGATAGACGCGAAGATTGCTCATATAAATCTTCTTCGTGAGGTGTTGCGGGATGGTATAACCCACTTCCGCCGATTTGAACCTCAAAAAGGTGGCGTCCTGCATGAACCATGTACTTTGTTTGATGTTGTTATCAACTGCATAATCAGCCAAACGGGGCCAGAAAGCGTACGGGTTGCGATTGCTTTCAGACCAGTAGTTGTCGGCTATTGCCTGTAAAACGGCATTTTGCCCCCGTAAACCGTCATTGCCGCCACCATCGTAGGAACCGTCGAGAAAGGGTTGTATGCGCCCGTTGCCGTTGGTGTTCAGCCAGAAGGACTGCCGTGCCGAGCCTTGGAAAAAGACGGAAGCATCCATGCCTTTGTAACCGACGGAAATGCCAAAACCATAATTGATTTCCGGTACCGTAGGGTAGCCGATGGGCACCCTGTCCATATCCGTGATGGCTTCATCGCCGTTCACATCCTTGTATTTGATGTCGCCGCCCTGATAGATGCCGAACTGTCGGGGGGAATTGGCGACTTCCGTGTCGTCCACAAACAGGCGTTCGGCAACGAAACCCCATTGCTGGTTGATGTTGGTGCCGATTCTCGACAACCAGGGGATAGCGCTGTAATCAGGTTCTTCCCACGCAATGACCTTGCTGGTGGCATACGTAAACGTACCCCGACCGGTAATCCACAAGTCCTTGGTGAAACTTTTTTCGTAATTCAGTTCCATATCTATTCCCTGTCCGCTTGCCACGCCCAGATTGGCTTTCACTTCGGGAACGATGCCCATGGTTTTCGGGATGATACGTGTCAGCAGGATGTTTTCCCGCCTTTCATGGAATGCGTCGATATTGGCGGACAGACCGTTCACAAAAGCGATTTCAGCGCCGATATTGGTCTTGTATGCCGTTTCCCATCCGATATTGTCATTGGCATACCGCTTCACAACGACTCCGCCGGGGGTGTAAGTAAAGTCCGTACCCCAATTGACATTCTTGCTCGCGTTTATGTCAACATCCGCCAGGTAGTAGAACCGGTCGCTGTTACTTCCGATAGCGTCGTTACCTACCAATCCGTAAGTTCCCTTGAGTTTGAACTGCGAAACGACCGGTTTTAAAGACTTGAAAAATGCTTCGTTCGACAGCATCCACGCCAGACCTACCGAAGGGAAGAATCCCCAGCGATGATTTTCGGCAAAGCGCTCGGAACCGTTGTAACCGAAATTGAACTCGGCGAAATAGCGTGTATCGTAATTGTAGGCAAAACGACCCGAAACTCCCAGGTTGCGGTTGGGCAGTGAAAGTTGCAGCGTCGAGGCGCTGCCCTGTTTTGTTTGCCGCATGATATATACTAATAAAGCGTTCAGGCTGTGTTTGTCGTTCATGACGGTGTTGTATTCCGCAGCTGTCTCCAGATAGAATACGGTATTGATGTTCCTGGCGCCTTGCGTATAATCGAGGGTCTCCCTGCCGCCGGTGGGATTCAAACGTCGTAAGGTATAGGTATTGTCCAACAAATCAAACGTTTGCAAGTTATAGTAAAACGGACTGTATTGGCGTGTTACCGTAAATTCCGAAAAACGGTTCATGTTGACCATTGCCCTGATTTTTAAGCCTTTGGTAAGTATGTCCAGATTCTGTTTCACCTCAAACTGTGTGGAAGTAGTGTTGGTGCTGTAATCCTTGTATCCCTTCAGCGATTCGGCATACGGATTGATGTAATCGCCGTTTCCGGAATTTCCGAACAGGATATGATTGGCAAACTCAAATTGTCCACCCGGCAACTCATTATAGTACGGTTTAAACAACACCGGATTTGCCTGTATCACCTTGTTGTACATGGCAGTGCCTCCGTCGAGCGGACCGGTATAGTCGTCAAACGAAGAACTTAACCTCAGTATCAACTCCGTCGTTTTAGTCACATCCACATTCACATTGGAACGGACGGCATATTTCGTCAGATTGATATTGGAGTTGAAATTGTTGCGCGGGTCCACCTTCATGTTGCCGTTGTCCTGCGCCACGTTTACCGCCACGTAATAACGGGCAATACCTCCGCCTCCGCTGATGCTCATATTGGCGCGCTGATTGATGGTGAGGTCGTCAAACATGGCTTTGTACCAGTCGGTCTGGGGATAAATATCAGGATAGTCTCCTCTTTCCGTCATGCGCATTTTTTCCGTATTGTACAAATCCGCAGCGAACGGGTTGCGCGTTTTTACGGCTTCGTTGTGCATCCGCATAAACGTGAGAGGGTCGGCGACAGCGATTCTTTTTGTCGGGCTTGAGAAGGAGTTTTCCAGTCTGACATTGATGGTCGCTTTTCCTTCGCGCCCTTCCTTCGTTGTAACCAGTATCACTCCGTTGGCGCCGCGAGCGCCGTAGAGAGCGGTTGCCGTAGCATCCTTCATGATGGAGAAACTGGCGATGTCGTCGGTGTTCATCCGCGCCAAATCTTCGGTGGTCAGTTCCACTCCGTCAATCAGGATGAGCGGGTCTTTCTTGGCGTCAGCACCGAAGGTGGTTATACCGCGAATGAAGAAGCTCGCGTTGTCCTGTCCGGGTTCGCCACTTTGCTGGTAGGAAATCAAACCGGCCACACGCCCGGAAAAGGCCGTGGTCAGGTTGCTGCTCGGCACCTTCAAATCTTTGGTGTTTACGGTGGAAATGGACGAAATCACGCTTTCCTTTTTCTGCTTGCCGAAAGCGACAATGGTTACTTCGTCTAATTCGTTGATATTGTCTTCAAGCACAATAATCAAGTTTCCTTTCCCTTGAAACTCAAATGTTTTGGTCTGCATACCAATCAACGAAGCAGACAATTTTGTACCGATGGCGACATTGTCCATTTCGAAATTACCGTTTTCGTCGGCAAATACACCTCGCGTACTGCCCACCACCAGAATGGTGGCGCCGGGCAAAGCTTCGCCGCTTTTGTCCATCACTTTTCCGGTCACTTTTCCGCTTTGCTGCGCAAACAGCGAAAACGTACCTGCCAATACAATACAGACGGTGAATAATATCCTCCGTACTGCGTTCAAATGAATAAATCCGGTTTGTTTCATGTGATTAAAATTTATTTTTAAATAGTATTAATTATGTATAATATGTTTTACAGGATGCATTTGAATGACGAAGCAAAAGTACAATGGAAAAGACTGAATAAAAATGCACAATTATTTTGAAAACATGTAAAATATAACTATTTTTGTCGCTACGTCATTGAGAGACCTCAATAAACACGTTTATCAAAAAGGGAAATGACGAGATAAATGAAGTAATTAAAAATCAATGCATTGTGAAAACTCTTCATTGGATTTGGAAAAGGAATATCAGTAATAGAATAGAAAACATTTTTGACATGTCTGATTTATTTACAAAACATTTCATTGATAACATTTTGCAAATCAGAAATTTCATCCGCAGACAAATTTCCCAATGGTTTTGCGGTATTAATACGTGCTTTATTTTCATCTTCCAATACACTTGGCACCAACAAACGGTCATCGTTCGCAAGATGAGCCTGTTTAGCCGCTTTTTCCCAAAGATATCGTGGTTTTATATTTAATTGAAATCACTTAAACGTATCCGCCAATTTCTTAATCGCCGGCACCGCCGATTTCCGCTCATACAAAATGGAATAAACCGTGTTTAAAATCGGCATATCTACTTTGTATTCATTGTTGATTTCCTTGATACATTTCGTCCCGAAATAACCTTCGGCAATCATTTCCATCTCTATCTGAGCGGTTTTGACCGAATAACCTTTCCCGATCATGGTGCCGAAAATCCGGTTCCGGCTGAAACGCGAATAAGCAGTCACCAACAAATCACCAAGGTAAACCGAACCGGAAATGTTTCTTTCCAAAGGGGATACGGTATTAATAAAGCGTGACATTTCCGTGATGGAATTAGACATGAAAATGGCTTGGAAATTATCTCCGTATTTTAAGCCGTGGCAAATTCCCGAAACAATGGCATAAACGTTTTTCAAAACGGAAGCATATTCCATGCCGATGACATCATTGCCTATGGAAGTTTTTATAAAATGCGTGCTGAACATGTTGGCGGTAAATTGCGCCCGTTCTTCATCAACACAACCGACGGTAAGATAAGACAGCCGTTCCAAAGCGACTTCTTCGGCATGACAAGGCCCGGCCAAAACGGCGATGTTTTTGTCGGGAACCTTGTAAAATTTTGAAAAATAAGCGGATATCAGCATATTTTCGTCAGGAACAATGCCTTTGATAGCCGATACAAGCATTTTATCTTTGAGTTGAACCTTTAATTTTTGAAGATGTTGTTTGAGAAAAGGAGACGGAATTGCAAAAATCAAGGTGTCACTGTTTTTTACTACGTCGTTGATATTGTCGTAAAAAGTAATATTTTCCGGACAAAATTTCACTCCCGTCAGATACGAAGGGTTGTGTCCGAAGTTTTTAAATTCTTCAATTTGTTCGGGGCGACGCATGTACCAATTGAAATTGGGCTGGGTCATTGAAATTATTTTAGCAAGTGCGGTTGCCCAACTTCCTCCGCCCATTATTCCTACTTTTCCGGATAATTGCATATCAAAAATTTAAAAGTTGATTAATCGTTTTGCGCAATATCTTCCTTTCTGTATGTCTTTTCTGGACGCATTTGCGGAAAGAACAAGACTTCCTGAATGGAAGTTTGTCCGGTCAGCAACATGACCAATCGATCCATGCCGATGCCCATTCCTGAAGTCGGCGGCATGCCGTATTCGAGGGCGCGCAGAAAATCCCGGTCGATAAACATGGCTTCGTCGTCGCCTTTTTCGGAAAGCCGCAATTGCTCTTCGAAGCGTTCGCGCTGATCGATCGGATCGTTCAGTTCCGAATAAGCGTTTGCCAATTCTTTTCCGTTCACCATTAATTCGAAGCGCTCCGTCAATTCCGGATTGTTCCGGTGACGTTTGCAAAGCGGGGACATTTCTTTCGGGTAATCGGTGATGAAAGTGGGCTGAATGTAATTGGCTTCACATTTTTCGCCGAAAATTTCATCAATCAATTTCCCTTTTCCCATGGTCGAATTTTGTTCCACGCCTAATTTTCTGCAAACTTCACGAAGCTGTTCTTCGTTCATTCCGGTGATGTCTATTCCTGTATTTTCCTTGATGGCGTCAATCATGGTTACCCGGCGGTACGGCGCTTTGAAATCGATCGTCCTGTCACCGATTTTCACCTCTGTGGTTCCGAGTACGTCTAAACAGATTTTTTCGAGCATTTGTTCCGTGAAACACATCATCCAAAGGTAATCTTTGTAGGATACGTAAATTTCCATGACCGTAAATTCGGGATTGTGTGTCCTGTCCATTCCTTCGTTGCGGAAATTCCGGGAAAATTCGTAAACGCATTCAAATCCGCCGACAATCAATCGTTTGAGATATAACTCGTTGGCAATCCGAAGATAAAACGGAATGTCCAAAGCGTTGTGATGCGTAATGAACGGGCGGGCTGCCGCGCCTCCCGGAATGTTTTGCAAAACAGGTGTATCCACTTCAAGGTATCCGCGCTCATTGAAAAAAGCGCGCATCGAATTGAAAATCTGCGTCCGTTTGACGAAAATATCTTTGATTCCTTCGTTGACGACCAGATCGACATACCGTTGCCGGTAGCGCAATTCGGGATCTTCGAAAGCGTCGTAAGCCACTCCGTCTTTGTATTTTACGATGGGAAGCGGGCGCAGAGATTTTGCCAGAACGGTCAGTTCTTCGGCATGAACGGAAACAGTTCCCATTTGCGTACGGAAAACAAATCCTTTTATGCCGATAAAATCGCCGATATCTAATGCTTTTTTGAAAACAACATTATATAAATCCTTGTCTTCGCCGGGGCAAATGTCGTCGCGGGTAACATAGACCTGTATTCTTCCTTCCGAATCCTGCAATTCGATGAAAGATGCTTTTCCCATAATCCGGCGGCTCATAACCCGTCCGGCAATGAAAACTGTTTTGCGGGGTTCTTCATCCCGAAATTCTTCCCTGATAGCTGTCGAGTAAGCAGTTACCGGATATTCCTCCGCAGGGTAGGGTTCGATGCCCATGTTGCGTAAATCTTCGAGACTTTTACGGCGAAATATCTCTTGCTCGCTTAATTCTTGTGCGTTCATTCATGTTTTACTTTTGGAACCAATTTACAAAGATAAATAAAAAACGGTTTATCTTCCTAACGAATTGGTAAATTATTTCTCAATATTCTCATCAACACCCTTTTCCGTACTTTTTTCCGGCGTTTCCGCCACCGGTTCTTCCTTTTTGAAAAAGTCGCCGGCAATAAGGTCTTCATAAATACCCGCGGGCATATAAAAACGGACGTCTTTTCCTTGCTTGATGGCATTCCGGATAACGCTTGAAGAAATTTCGATCTTGGGCGCGCCTTTAATCATCTTTGCATTCGGATGATTAATGAAAATCTTGCCGGTTCCCAAACGCGGATATATCAATGTCCTGAAGTTTTTCAAAATCAATTGATAGTCTTTCCAACGGTGGATGGTTTCCCAATTGTCGGAACCAATAATCAATTCAAAAGAATGTTCCGGGAATAACATCCTCAACTTCTGGAGGGTATTAATCGTGTAAGTCGGTTGAGGCATGTCCCATTCAATGGTACAGGTTTTGAATTTAGGATAATCGCCAATCGCTTTTTCGATTAATTCCAGTCTAAGTTCTTGATCCATAAGATCGGCTACCGGCTTCAACGGATTTTTGGGTGTGATTAAAAACCAAATTTCGTCAAACTCTCCGAACTCTGCAACATAGTTTGCAATCGCTAAATGTCCAATGTGTACCGGATTAAAAGATCCGGGAAAAATTCCTATTTTCATGTGTAAATAATTTTTTTTTAATGGTTACATGGAACCCGCATCATTTTGGCTCCGCCGAACGTTGTTTCATGCTCTTTGGTACAATCTTTGCATGCGGGTTTCATGAGTGTGAAATGAATTTATTTATAGTGTTTACTGTTTTTTGTTTTGCTTTTTCCAAATCGTCGTTGACGATTACCTGATCGTATTGAGAGGCCAGACTTAACTCATAACTTGCTTTGGAAATCCGGTCTGCAATCACTTCCGGGGAATCGGTGCCGCGGGTTTCCAATCTTCTTTTCAACTCTTCAATCGAAGGCGGTTGAATGAATAGCAATAATGCTTTGTCTCCATACATTTTTTTGATGTTTATGCCTCCGGCAACATCCACATCCGTAATTACGTTTTTCCCGTTCCGGAGATTTTCCTCCACTTCGGATTTGAGGGTGCCGTAAAACCGGTCGGGATAAACTTCTTCATATTCAATGAAATCCCCTTTGCGGATTCGTTCTCTGAATGTTTCGGGCGACAGGAAATAATATTCCACTCCATCTTGTTCGTTTCCACGGGGAGGACGACTTGTAGCCGATACCGAAAATTGTAGCGGCAATCCTTCTTGGAGGATGTGGTTAATGATTGTCGATTTTCCCGCCCCTGAGGGTGCGGAAAGAATAATTAATTTTCCATCCACTTTTTTCAATTAATTAAGTTTGAAGAAGTTGCCTAAAAAGTCTCGCTTCGCACTCGCAATGACGAAGCGAGACTTTTGAGACGCTCTCTTCACAATTTATAAAACATTAAAAATTTGTTCTTTAATTTGCTCTAACTCGTCTTTCATTTGTACGACGATTTTCTGCATGAGTGCATGATTTGATTTTGATCCTAAAGTATTTATTTCCCTTCCGATTTCCTGGACAATAAACCCCAGTTTCCTGCCCTGGCTTTTTTCACTTCTTAATGTTTCAACAAAATATTTCAAATGATTACTCAAGCGCGATTTTTCTTCGTTAATATCCAATCTTTCGATGTAATAAATCAGTTCTTGTTCGAACCGGTTTTCATCGTAGGACACGGAGTCTATCTTGGCAAGGCCTTCCAGTACACGGCTCCTGATTTTTTCAATCCGTTCCGTTTCATACACGTCAATTTCCTCCAGGAGTTGTTCGATTTTGTCGATTTTGTCAATAAAAACATTTTCAAGCATAAGGCCTTCCTGTTTACGGAATTCATTAAGGGAATTCATGGCTTTTTCTATGGCTTTTTTGACAGCCGCCCATTCTTTTTCATCCAATTCCGTTACATCTGTTTTTATTGCTTCCGGTAGTCGAAGGATAATTGAAAACCATTCGGAAGGTAAAGCGATATTCAAATTTTCCGATAAATCTTTAATTTCTTCATAGTAATTTTTTACTACAGTCTGATTGATTGCGCTTGAAACAGATTTATCAATGGCGTCCAAAGTAATTATAAAATCAACTTTACCTCTTTCCACTCCTTGTGCTAACATATTCCTGATTTCAACGTCCTTTTCCCTATAGGCTGCCGGAATACGCGTATTCACATCGAGCTGCTTGCTGTTAAGCGACTTGACTTCTATAGTGATTTTTTTCCCCGGAAAGTCCACTTCGGCCTTTCCGAAGCCGGTCATTGATTGAATCATGAATGAAATTTTCTGCAAAAATAGTCTTTTTATCTTTAAAACAAAGTAATTTGTTCTATGAAAATTAAAATTTTTATGAAATAGAGTGATTTTCAGTTATTTTAAATATCCGAATCAACTCTACCATCATCCCACAAAGCAGAAAAAAACAGCAATTCAGGGCAAAAAAATAATTAATTGAAAATAAAAGAGATATAAATCTTGCATAAATAAATATTTCCGGCAAAATTTGCACCATAAGAACGCGCAGGAGGGGCTTTCGCCCCTTTGTTGGAGGCTGAGCTTCTAACTACAGTGTTCTTTCATATTTTAAAAATTAAAGCCGCAAGGAAGTTGTGATAACTGTGCCTTGCGGCTGTTGTTTTTACTGCTGCACTGATTTTTTTACTCTCGTAATTTTACGAAAGGAGGTACCTTTTGTTCTTGTTAAGGGAGTGAGTTGATTGTGATTGATCGTTTTTTAATCCCTGAATCGCTGAAATAGATTTAGTATTTAAAACGATTGCATCTCACACAACCGGCTATAATAGCTGTTCTTAGCCAACAGTTCCGTGTGCGTCCCCCGCTCTACGATTTCACCTTCGTGCATCACGCAGATTAAATCGGCATTTTTAATCGTAGAAAGCCGGTGAGCGATGACCAAAGTCGTCCGGTTTTGCATGAGCCGGTCCAAAGCGTCCTGTACCAAGCGTTCGGATTCGGTGTCCAATGCCGAAGTGGCTTCGTCCAAAATCAGTACGGGCGGGTTTTTCAACACGGCACGGGCGATACTGATTCGTTGCCGTTGGCCGCCCGACAATTTACCTCCCCGGTCGCCGATATTTGTATGGTAACCTTCGTCCGAAGCAATGATAAACTCGTGGGCGTTCGCAATTTTCGCCGCTTCTTCCACCTGCGCCTTCGTCGCGTTTTCCACGCCGAAAGCGATGTTATTGAAAAACGTATCGTTAAACAGAATTGCTTCTTGGTTTACAATCCCCATTAATTGACGGATGTCGTGTGTTTTAGCGTTTCGTATATCCATGCCGTCAATGCGGATACTTCCCTCTTGAATGTCGTAAAACCGGGGCAACAAATCGGCCAAAGTTGATTTCCCCGAACCCGATTGACCGACCAAAGCAATGGTTTTCCCTTTGGGAATAATCAGATTCACCCCTTTAACCACCCAATTTTCGCGGTATTTGAACCAAACATTTTCGTATTCGATTTTGTCGTTCAACGCGACCGGTTTAGGTTGTTCCGGATCTAAAATATTCGATTCGGCTTTCAGGATTTTGTCCACCCGTTCCAAAGACGCCAAACCTTTTTGTATGGAATACACCGACTTGGACAAATCTTTGGCCGGATTAATCAGCAAATAAAAAATCGTCAGGAAAACGATAAAGGTAGCGCCGTCAATCGAACTGTTTTCGTTCAAAATCAAACTGCCGCCGTACCACAACACAATCGCAATGGTAATCGTTCCCAAAAATTCGCTCATCGGATGCGCCAATTGTTGCCGGTTAAAAATCCGGGTAGTCGTCTTTTTGAAAATTTCGTTGGATGCATGAAAGCGTTCCGAGATTTTCTTTTCCGCATTGAATGCCTTGATAATCCGCAATCCGCCTAAAGTCTCCTCGATTTGCGACATCAGCAATCCCCATTGTTGTTGTCCGAGGAACGAAGTCTTTTTGAGCTGTTTCCCAATCCGCCCCATCACGTAACCGGCCAAGGGAAGCAAGATAAGCACAAAAATCGTAAGCTGCCAACTGAGTGCAAGCATTCCGAACAGGTATATAATGATCAGAATCGGATTTTTGAAAAGCATATCCAACGAACTCATTATCGAAGCCTCTATTTCATTCACGTCGCCGGAAATCCGGGCCAGAATATCGCCTTTTCTTTCTTCAGAGAAAAACGAAAGCGGCAACGAAACGATTTTGTCATTGATTTGATTTCGAATGTCACGCACAACCCCGGTACGGATGGGTATCATGAAAAAAACGGCCAAATACATGGCTGCCGTTCGCAAAACCGTCGCAAAAATCAAGTACAAAGCCAGAATAAACAAAGCGGTAGTCGCTTCATACTGACCGATATAGTTAGAAATATACCAGAAAAAATTGTTTTTGATGATTTCGCCTGCATGTCGCCAAAAATCAAACGAAAAAACATCAAACGCCATGTATTCGTAAGCCACTTCGCCGGTTTTGAAAAGTATCTCCAAAATCGGTTTGATACATACAAATGTAAGTAAATTCAACATCGCAGACAATATGTTCATAGCGATGCTCAACCCCAAAAAATGGTTATAGGGTGGAATAAATCGTTTGAATAGAAGAAAAAAATCTTTCATCTCATATAAATTTTTCACCCCCAACCCCCTAAAGGGGACTTTTGCCGCAGCATATCATTTCAATCTCACTGCACAAACTCCCCCTTTAGGGGGGTTGGGGGGTGACAAAAAACGGCGCAAGTTACAAAATAATTATGAAATTTGCAATTTCGTTAAAATACCGTAAAACTTAAGCCCGGAATTAAACTTTTCCTGAAAAAACCCGTCCAAATTGTCAGAAAAATTTATAAATACAGTTTTTAATATGAAAAGTTTAGGGTATATCTTCATTTTCGTTTTTTGTTCATTCCCTGTTTTCTCTCAAAAAAATCTTTCCTTGTCAGGGACGTTAATAGATAAATCGAATAACAATGAACCCGTCATGGCGGCCAGTATAGAATTGTTGGCACAAAAAGACAGTACGTATGTTTTGGGAGGCATAAGCGACGAAAACGGAATATTTATACTCAAAAACTTAGCGCCGAATAATTATATCCTGAAAATCACTTTTATCGGGTATATTCCTGTTATTAGGAACGTTACATTAGAAGAAGACAAACCCTCCACCAATTTGGGACGCATCGAAATGACGACAAACGATATCCTTTTGAAAGAAGCCATTGTCGAAGGCAAAAAACCGGAAATCATTGTTAAAAACGACACGGTGGAATATGACGCCGGCTCTTACAAAACACCGGAAAATGCTGTGGTAGAAGATTTATTGAAAAAACTTCCCGGAGTAGAAGTCGATAAAGACGGGAAAATTACCGTGAACGGCAAGGAAGTGAAGAAATTCAAGGTTGATGGGAAAGATTTCTTTTCGGATGACCCCCAGGTAACTTCCAAAAATCTGCCGGCAGACATGGTCGACAAACTGCAAGTGATTGATGAAAAGTCGGATATGGCACGAATGACTGGCTTCGACGACGGCGACGAAATGACAATTATCAACCTGACCGTCCGTCCGGGCATGAAAAAAGGAACCATGGGCAATGCCTTGCTCGGTCTCGGTTCGGACATCAATATTGACAACGACTTGCGCTATCAGGGAAGTGCATTCCTGAATCACATGCAGAACGAAACGCGATACACGCTTATGCTTGGTAGAAATAATAACAATAACATGGGCGCCGCCGATTTGGGCGCCAATCGTTTCGGCGGGATGCGCATGAGGCGTGGCGGCGGTGGCGGTGTTGCCACGTCCGACATGTTGATGATGAATATGAACAAGGCGTTTTCGCCGACTCTTAATTTAAACGGTGATTTTCGATTCATGGGTAACGACCGTTTTTCGAACAGCAAAAACGAGAGCGTTACCAACAAAAACGGAAATCAACGGCAGAAAGATTATACTTCCTCGCAAAATAATTATGTTTCAAACAACTTTGCGGTCAATTTCACGCTCGAATGGAAACCCGACACCATGAATACCTTGACTTTCCGTCCGAATTTCGGCTACAACAACAGCCATAGCAACGAATCCGGAACTTCCGACCGTTACAATCTTTTGAATGACGACAATCTGGGCAATACCATTTTTGAATCAAAGTCTGATGCTTATTCCAAAGGGCATGGCTACGACGTAAATGCAACCCTCGATTACGCACATCGTTTCGGCAAACTCGGACGGGTTTTCAGCATCAATATGCAGAGCGGTTACAATGCAAATACTTCCGCGGAACATTCGACAACAATATATGAAAATCCAACGTCTTTGTATCGCAATCTTTACCAACAGGACGAGAACGACGGCCATACGACAAACTTCCGCACTACCGTTTCTTTCGTTGAACCCTTGTGGAAAAACACTTTCCTGCAAGCATCGTACCGTATTGCGTACAATGATTCAAAGAACATTAACAGTACGTTTGATATAAGCGGCGGTACAACGGCAAGCCGGGTGGACAGCCTAAGCCGCTCCACCGTCCGTAATTCCATTACCCAACGTATCGGATTGAGTATGAAGTTTGTTCGTCCGAAATACAATTATACCATCGGATTCAATGTTGATCCTTCGCGCTCGGAAAACAAAACGTATCAACCTTTCAAATGGCAAACGCTCGATTTGCCTTATACGGAAGACGTACGCCTGACCAACATTATGGGCGATTCGCTTTTTTCGAATATTCCTCAGAGCATTACCAATTTTTCTCCAATATTCAATTTCAATTATAATTTCGGACAACGTTCCAACCTGCGTATCAATTACGAAGGAGAAACCAATCAGCCGTCAGCAACTCAATTGCGCGATTATACCGATATGAGTAATCCGACAAGCTGGGTAAAAGGAAACCCTCATTTGAAGCCCGGTTATGCAAATGACTTGCGCATCCGTTTTCAAAAATACGTTCCCGAAACGCAACTGATGTACAACGCAGAGTTCAACGGCGGTTTTTCTCTTAACGACATTGCCGCAACCACGATTTGGCAAGGCGATAGCATCCGTATAACTACTTATGACAATATCAGCGGCAACTGGAACGCCAACCTGCGGGGAATGTTCAATATTCCGCTGAGAAATAAAAAATTCACAATCGGGAACTTTGCCAATTTACAGGTAGTTAATCAAAACAGTTATATTTCGGATGAATCGGATAAAACAAGCAATGTCAAGAATACGATGAAAACCTACGGGATCAATGACAGGGGCAGCATCAACTACCGTTCCGAGTTGTTTGATATAGGAATGGATTTGTCAATAGGCTATACACACATCGCCTCGTCTATCCGCCAAACCGATAATAAGGAAACCTTGAATTTGGGCATCGGGGCGAATACAACCTGGTATTTACCTTATCACATTACGATTGACACTGATATTAACTATACGAAAAGAAGCGGTTCATTTGACAACTATAATATTCCGGAAACAATGTGGAATGCATCCGTTACCAAGCAGTTGTTTAGCAAAAGCTACGGCGTCGGTTCGTTGAAGCTGCAGGTTTATGATATTCTGCAAAACAGGAGCAGTATCAACGCTTCAACAACAACGAACGGTTACCGTATTTCGCAAGTCAATGTTATCCCCAGCTATTTTATCGGTAGTTTTATCTACAAATTCTCTGCCTTCCCGAAATCCGGTTCTGCCACCGAAAGCGATGTTCGCGGCGAAGGACGGTGGCGCGGTGGAGAAGGACAAGGACCGGGACAAGGTCCCGGTAGGGGAGGATTCGGCGGAGTCAGGCCTTTTTAAGACCGTTTACTTATGAACATCTGCTCCGCCCGAAGTTTTGGAATCGATCTTCTCGTATTTCAAGTTTCGTACATCCACATCCGATGAGCCGGAGGCTAAGATGGATACCGTATTTGCTGTTCCGCTCAATTTAACGTCGGAAGCGCCGGAAGTTGCGACCGTCAATTCGCCGGAGACTTCTATTCCGATTTTTGTATCGCTTCCTCCGCTGGTAGCGATTCGACAGACGCCGGTTTTCAGGTTTTTAATATCACAATCCGATCCGCCGGAAGTGGCAATGTCCGTTTTGCCGCTAACTGCCAAGTTTCCGATGTGGATGTCCGAACCGCCGGATGCTGCAATACCGAAATCCGAACTTTTCAGATTATTCGCATAGAAATCCGATCCGCCCGATGTGCTTAATCCTTCAAGCACAGGCGCCGATACATACACTTTGATTGACTGTTTCTGCATGGTGGTTCCCCGATTGTTGCGATCTTTCATTTTGATGACCAATGCTTCATTCTTTACTTCGGTAACAATCTCATCGACCTCTACATTTTCCGTTTCTATACGGACACTTTGCGACTTTTCCTGTGTGAAATACACATCTATTCCCGCACTGACTTGAATTTTCCGGAACACACCGACTTCCCTGTTTTGTTTTCCGGCATTCGCCACACTTGCGCTCGTGCATGAAAGGAGTGCGCACAATAATAATAATGTTGCTGTTTTTGTTTTCATTGTAAAAAATAGAATTGGATTATACATTTATTTTATTTTCACGTTGGCATAAGTATCTGAAATGACTATGTTTGCTGTCGGTCTTTCACCGATTGTACCTTTTTTTGTCAATCGGTTATTACTTTTTTCCGATACGGTGAATTTGGCATTGTATTTCGAAGCAATATCAAAATCGCCATACTGTAAACGGATATCCAGATTGGCCGACAAATCGGGGTCAAGACTGAGCGCCACATCCGAGAAAGAACCTTGTATGTTGATGTTTTCCAATTGTTTGGAAGTTGTTTGGACGATTACGTCCGAATAGGCACAGTCTGTTTTCAAACTTTTTCCAAGCGTTGCGACAGTCAAGTCGGAATATTGTAATTTCAGATTCACGTCGCTTGCCAAATCAATCTTAAAATCGCCGTAGGCCGTTGCGCTTCCTTCATGGATAGTTCCAACTTGACCGATTCTGTAAGCGGAATATTGGTTATCAACCTTCAGGGTTTTCAAATTCTCAATTTTTACATCCGAATATTTTGTATTGATATTCAAATTTTCCGCTTTATCCAGACCGATATCTCCGTATTTGCAAGATATAACAGGGTTCGGACACGACAAAGTTCCCGCTTTCAAATCGCTGTAAGCCAATTGCGCTTTGAAATTACCGGAAAAATCGCTCATTTTGATATTTCCGTACTTGAGGTCAACGGTCAGATTCGTTTTTCGGGGAACGGAAATAATGTAATCAATCCGGCAATTGTCGTTTCCTCTGTTGGAAGGATTTACGGTTTTGACGGACAAAACTGCGCCGGTATTGGAAAGTTCGCAAGTAGATTTGTACTTTTTCCCGTCAAAATACCGGATTTCCAGTTCCACCTGTTTTACATCCGATTCATTCACAACCATATTTCCATACGAATGTTCGAATCTCACTTCACTGATTCCCGGGAAAGATTTTTTTTCGGTTCGCGTAGGAATGTCCGACGCCGCATTAACCTGAAACAATGCCAGGAAACATAAACTAATAACTAATAAACACGTTTTTTTCATCTTCATAATAATTTTAATTTTTAATTTTCAATTTTCAATTTTCAATTCTCAATTCTCAACTCTCAACTCTCAATTCAACACTCTCCATCATCTCCCAATTTATCGCTGATAAATTCCAAAGTATGCAGATTGATTTTGTAATGCTTCACCAAGTAAAAGACGGCTAAATTTTCATTATTCTCTTTCTGCATTTTCTGTATAAATTGTTTGTTTTCTGTTACAATTTGCTGCAAATCTCCTTCCAATTGACTTCTTACATTGGGACTTACAGTAGATAATTTACATTGGATATGCTCTATTTTTTCATTCATTTGCTCCGCATAAAACCGGTTGGTGACGGAAAATTCGGTCTTGTCCGGTTGTTCTGAGAAATCGTTTTTTTCCTCTTCCGGCGAAGAGTGAAGCCAAACCGTAGCCATTATAATAAGGAATACGGAAGCCGCCGCAGAAAAAACAGTGATTAATCTGAATTTCAATGTGCGTTTGGGTTGCTTTTCGGACGCAAGCCGATTCAGCCGTTCCGCAAAACGTTCGAAGTGGCCTTCTGCCGGCTCTTGGTCATCAAAAACCGCAGGATTTTCTTTTATATAATTTTTCAATGATTTCATATTTTTCATTTTAACATTTCAATAATTTTTTGTTTTGCCCGCATGTATTGTATCCGGACGTTTCCGGACGAAATATGCAATATTCCGGCGATTTCTTCATGATCGTAACCTTCTATCAAATAAAGGCTAATGATTATTCTTGCCGCATCCGGAAGCCGTTCGATAGCCATTTTGATTTGTCTTACTTTTTCCAGCGTCAGCTCCCATTCTTCCGTTTCGTCTTCGTTTTCCGGAAAATTAAAATGCTTTTCATCATAATCCACCCATTCCGGTTGGTTTTCCCTCAGTTTATCAATAGCGGTATTGATGGCGATTCTCAGAATCCAGGCTTCGAAAGGTGTTTCATTTTCATATTTATCGAGCCGTGAAAATGCTTTGATGAAACTTTCCTGCATGGCGTCTTCGGCTTCCTGTTGATTTCGGAGAATCCGGTAACAACTATTGTAAACTTTTTTATAAAAAGCGGCATACAAATGCGTTTGCGCTTTGCGGTCCCCTCTTTTACACAGTTTTATTACCTTGCCGTTCAAATCTTCCATTTTAATCTTACTTTCTGTTATATATGACGAAAAAAAATTAAAAGTGTTACGTAAAAATGAAAATTTGATAATTATTTTCCATATTTTGAAATATTTTTAGTAATATTGCAAGAATTTTATTTAAAAATAGGTATTAGATATGAAACGACGTGATTTTTTAAGGACAAGTGCAGCCATCGGTGTTGCCACATTAACATTTGATAAATTACAGGCAGCAATGGAAACAAACACGGTGATGGTGGAAGCGGTTCCCGATATGGTTGCTGTGATGGGTGGCGAACCGGCACAACTTTTAGAAAGGGCTTTGAAAGAAATGGGAGGTATCGAGAAATACGTTAAAACGGGACAAAGTGTTGTTATAAAACCCAATATCGGTTGGGACAAGAAACCGGACTTTGCCGCCAATACCAATCCCGATTTAGTGAAAGCATTGATAGAACAATGTTTCAAAGCGGGCGCCAAGAAAGTGTCCGTTTTCGACCATACTTGCGATAACTGGCAAAAATGCTACGAAAATTCCGGTATTAAAAAAGCGGCCGAAGCGGCAGGCGCAACGGTTATTCCCGGCAACGACGCAGTATATTACAAGGAAGTGAAACTTCCACAAGCCCAGATTCTGAAATCGACCAAAATACATCAGGCATTGTTGGAAGCCGATGTATGGTTCAACGTACCGGTGCTGAAACATCACGACGGCGCACAAATGTCGATTGCCATGAAAAATTACATGGGCATTGTCTGGGACAGACCTTATTTTCACTCCAACGACTTGCAGCAATGTATCGCCGATGTTTGTACCTACGTAAAAAAACCGGCTTTAAACATCGTGGACGCTTACCGTTGCATGCGTAAAAACGGGCCGCAGGGACGTTCGGTTTCCGATACCAGCGTATTAAAATCGCTTATTGTTTCCAAAGACATTGTTGCCGCCGATACGGCCGCTATCGGTTTGTTCAATCAGGTTCAAGAGATGGATATCCAAAAAGTCGGGCATATTGCAAACGGTGAAAAAATGAAATTAGGTACGCAGAATATCAACAAGTTGAATGTAAAGAGAATTAAGTTATAAACTGATGAAGTCCACTGTTTTAAAAACTATCAGGGTAATATTGGCTCTATTGATTTTTATTCCCCTGCTTCTTTATTTTTGTGATTTTGCGAATATTTTTCCTCAGCCGCTGCACGGTTTGGCACATATCCAAGTCGTGCCGGCGGTCTTGGCCGGAAGTGTCGGCATTCTGATTTTCTTGTTTTTGCTGACCTTTCTTTTCGGACGGGTTTATTGTTCGGTGATTTGTCCGTTGGGTATTTTACAAGATATAATTGCTTGGCTTACAAGGAGAGGAAAGAAGAAAAACAAGAAAAGACGTTGGTTTGCTTATTCGAAACCTCAAACGATTCTGCGTTATTCCCTGTTGGCGCTTTGTGTTGCATTTTTAATTTTCGGAATTACCGTACCGCTTTTATATTTAGATCCTTACAGTAATTTCGGACGAATTTCGGTCAATCTTTTCCGTCCCGTAGTAATGGAAGGAAATAACTTGTTGAACTGGGTTGCGTTGAAATTCAACAATTACAATTTTTACCAGGTTACGATTTATACGATTACAAGCCTTTCTTTGGCGATTTCGATAATTGCGTTGCTGGTTGTCGGTGTAATGGCGCTTCTCAGAGGACGTTTGTTTTGCAATACGATTTGTCCGGTCGGTTCGTTGCTCGGATTGATTTCGAAATTTTCTGTTTTCAGAATTACTTTAGACCATTCGAAATGTACGAGTTGCGGATTGTGTGAAAAATCTTGTAAATCGCAATGTATCGGCAGTAAAGAAAAAGCAGTGGATAATTCCCGTTGTGTGGCCTGTTTTAATTGCTTGGACAGATGCAAAACCAATGGGATAAAATATCAGTTTGCTTACAGGAAAAATAACGTCCCCGCTGTTCAACACGAACGTGAAACTGTTTCTGTTCCAATTATATCGGAAGCTCCTCAACATCCGTTCCACGGTATGGGACGCCGTTCTTTCCTTTTGGCAAGCGCGGGTGCGATGGCAACACTTCCGCTGATTCCGGCATGGGCAAAAAAAGGTGAAATAGTGGACGTTACGAAACTGACTCCCATTACGCCTCCGGGTTCGAAAAGTCTGGCGCATTTCAAAAAGCACTGTACGGCTTGCCACTTGTGTATTACGCATTGTCCGCAGCAAATCCTTAAACCTGCTGGATTTAACTTCGGATTGGATTATGCTTTCAAACCGCATTTGGTATTCTACGAAATGGCTTTTTGTAATTTTGAATGTACGGTTTGTTCGGAAATATGTCCGAATGGCGCCATAAAAAAATTGACATCCGAAGAAAAATCGGTCACTCAGGTCGGAATCGCCCGGTTTGTCAAAGAGGATTGCGTTGTTTATACCGACCGTACTTCTTGCGGTGCTTGTTCGGAGCATTGTCCGACGCGAGCGGTGAAAATGGAGCCTTTTGAAGGCGCTTTGACTTTGCCGCATGTGTATGATGAATTGTGTATCGGTTGCGGCGGTTGCGAATCGATTTGTCCGGTACGGCCGGTGAAGGCGATTAATATTCAAGCGGTTGAGGTACATCAAGTAGCGGAAAAAGAGAAAGAAGAGAAACAAAAAGAAGTAGATCAGGATAGTTTGGATTTTGGATTTTGAAAATAGACGTGCATGATAATTCAGCCGACCGCTTGCCAAGCACATCGAACCGGCTGATACTCGTTATCATTTGGGAAATGCAGACCCAGCTAAAATTGATTTAGTCAAATTAGGTTGGAACGAGGAGTCTTTTGTGTAAAGAATTTTATTCGTAATCCGAACAAGCGTTGCAAATTCCTTTGATAAGGACTTCGTACTCATGTGCAACATAACCGCCCGGTAGCTGGAAATCAGGTATCGGACGGTTTTCTATGTAAGCCGTAGAATTACATTTCTTGCAGAAAAATCGAACCGGATTTTGAATTTTTTTTATTTCTTCCCGGTTATTAAGTGCATAGCGAACAGTCATATCATCCACTATGATCCGGTGAACAATGTCCATTTCAATCAATTTCTGAACTGTTCTGTAAAAGGTGATTCGATCGTACATCGCTCCCATACCGATTTTAATCTCGTTCTCAGACAGTGAAATATCTTTTGTTTGTAGAATATTGATTAACATAATCCGCTGCGCTGTCATTTTCAAGCCTTTGCTTTTAAGTAAATTTAATGCATTCATATTTCATCTTTTGAGGTAAATGGAAGATTTTCCGAAATATCGTTGCAAAATTATCCTAAATCTTTTACATTCGCAAGTTATTTTAGTAAATTTATGGATTATTTACTGTTTTGTTTCATTATTTTCACAAATCATGAGACTATGAAACTCGCCTGTTATGTACACATGAAACCCGCATGCAAAAATTGCACCAAAGAGCATCGTCATTATGAGACCCCAATAAACACGTTTATCAAAAAGCGCGTAGCGCTTATGCATTTATAGAGCCATCCGTATCCGACAGTTGTCGTTCCGGATTAAAAAAAGCGCGTAGCGCTTATGCGTTTATAGCCGGGTGCGACAGCGCCCGGAATAAGGTGAATGTTCCCCAACCGGGCGCCGCGTAGCGGTGCTGTTATTCAATCGGCACGGGTGTACGACAAATTTCCCAATTAGTGTTTAACGATTATCAGGAGATGTCTCGACTCCGCACCTTCGGTGCTCCGCTCGACATGACACCGATGTATGTTATTGAGGAAGAGGGGGGGAAGAAACGGCGGCTTCGCCGCCGTTTCTTCCCCCCTCCTTTCCCCTTTTGCAGCCTCGTCCTGTCGACCGAGCGCAGCGAGTGGAGACATCTCCTGATAATCGTTAAACACTAATTGGGAAATTTGTCGTACACCCATCGGCACGGTTTTGTGCATTGAACAGGAGATGTCTCGACTTCGCACCTTCGGCGCTCCGCTCGACATGACGATACCCTTTGGGAGAAAACAAGATAGGGGGAAAGATTAGGGCGGCGAAGCCGCCCTAATCTTTCCCCCTCTCCCTCAATAATATACATCGGCGTCATGTCGAGCGAAGCGCCGAAGGTGCGGAGTCGAGACATCTGATGATAATTTATACTATTGTTATGTTTATTATGATTTGTCACATAGCTGCCGCAAACACCCCGATTTTATTGTCAAACATGAATAAAAACCAGCCAAACCCGTTTTTTCGCCCATTATATAAAATATTTACTCTGAAAGAATCTAATAATTGTGTATTTTCCCATATAATCAGGCGTAAAAACCTTATAAATTTCAGAAATTTAATAAAATACTCATTTTTTGTTTAAATAATTATTCATTTCGCATTTTTATTTAAAAATAATACTTACATTTGCAGCGATTTTGACAAACAATTTGAAATGCACGATTATGAGTTTGGAA
>BNTV01000054.1 GCA_025996865.1 Bacteroidia bacterium | reverse complement strand
CGGCTGGATTATTTGCGGCGCGACAGTTTTTTTACCGGCGTGACCGAAGGCAATATCGGTTCGGCGCGAATCATCAAAATGCTCAATCTGAAAGACGATAAATTAGTTGTTGAAGCCAAAGGCATCTATTCCATCGAAAACTTTCTGATGGCGCGGCGACTGATGTATTGGCAGGTGTATCTGCACAAAACAGCGGTGGCAGCGGAAAAAATGATGATAAATACTTTGAATCGGGCTAAATTGCTGGCTAATAATGGAATGAATCTGGAAGCAACTTTGCCTTTGAAATATTTTTTATACAATCAGGTGGACAAGCAACGATTTGAAACCGACCCGGACGCCATTCAATATTTTATAGATTTGGATGACAACGATATTTGGTGTGCACTTAAAGCTTGGACAAAAAGTTCCGATAAGGTGTTGTCTCTTTTATGTAATGGATTGATTAATAGAAATTTATTTAAGATAGAAGTCAATTCAAATCCCACTCCTGAGTATTTGATAACGGAAAAAACAAAGTATTTTGCCCAAAAATATGATTTGTCGCATGAAGATGCCGCATATTTAATTTTATCGGAAACCATATCTACCAATATGTACAACGAAGCGGACGATAGCATCGACATTTTGTTCAAAGACGGAAGCACGGAAGACATTTCATGCGCTTCGGATATGTTGAATATTCAACTACTTTCAAAAAAGATAAAAAAGTATTACTTTTGTTTTTTGCGAGATTCGGAATAATTTCCGTACTTTGTCCCCAATATTAATTCGAAAAACAGAAAAGATGGAGTTCAGTGCAAAAGAGATTGCAAGTATTCTTCAAGGGAAAGCAGAAGGAAATGAGCAGGTCACGGTGAGTAATTTTTCAAAAATCGAAGAAGGAAAACCCGGAACGCTTACTTTCCTTGCCAATCTGAAATATACACATCATATCTATGAAACTCAAGCGAGTATCGCTTTGGTGAATGACGATTTCGTCCCTGAAAAAAAATTACCTTCCACTTTGACGCTTGTCCGCGTACCGAATGCTTATGCCGCTTTGGCTTCGCTGATGGAATGGGTTGATAAGGAGAAAAAACATAAAAGAGGAATTGAATCGCCGGCTTATATCAGTCCTTCGGCGAATGTATCGCCCGAAACGGTTTATGTTGGCGCATTTGCTTATATCGGCGAAAATGTCAGTCTGGGAAAAAATGTAGAAATCTATCCTCATGCCTATATCGGTGATAATGTGACAATTGGCGACGATACCATTATTTATGCCGGCGTGAAAATTTATGCCGGCTGCAGGGTCGGAAAAAGATGTATCATTCATGCCGGAGCAGTGGTCGGCGCCGATGGATTCGGTTTTGCCAAAGAAGGCGGTAACTACAAGAAAATCCCGCAATTAGGAAATGTACAAATTGAAGATGACGTCGAAATCGGTGCAAATACAACCATAGACCGGGCAGTGATGGATTCAACCATCATTCGCCAGGGCGTGAAATTGGACAATCTGATTCAGGTAGCGCACAACGTGGAAATCGGGGAAAATACGGTAATCGCGGCGCAAGTCGGTATTTCAGGTTCAACCAAAGTCGGGAAAAATTGCATGCTCGGCGGACAAGTCGGTTTGGGCGGCCATATTAAAATAGGCGACAATGTAGGCATCGGTGCACAAGCCGGTATCATCAGCCATATCGAATCGGGAAGAAATATTTTAGGCTCGCCGGCCATTGATGTGAAAAATTTCTTCCGTTCAAGCTTGCTTTTTCAGAAATTGCCCGATATTTACAGGACATTGAATCAATTGCAAAAAGAAGTGGAAACGCTTAAAAAAGAATTAAATAAAGACTAAAATCAGTGATGAATACAAAACAACACACTTTAAAAGAAAGTTTTTCCCTGAAAGGCAAGGGATTACACACGGGACTTGACATTGAAATCAAATTTAATCCTGCACCGGTCAATTACGGTTGCAAGATTAAACGGATTGACTTGGAAGACCAGCCTGTGATTGATGCCTTGGCTGAAAATGTAAAAGGAACGCAACGCGGAACGGTTCTTTCAAAGAATGAAGTCTCTGTTTCCACAGTAGAACATGCGATGGCCGCATTGTACGCTTACGAAATCGACAACTGTCTGATAGAAGTAAACGCTCCTGAATTTCCGATTCTGGATGGAAGTGCAATCGTGTATGCCAATGAAATTGAGCGAGTTGGAATTTCCGAACAAGATGCGGTAAGAGAATATTACATTGTAAAAAATAAAATTGAGGTGACCGATAGTGAAACCGGTTCTTCAATTACTGTTCTTCCGGACAATAGTTTCGGAATCAATGTACATATTACATTTGATTCGTTTTTCCTTGACAATCAATATGCTACTTTAGATAATCTGAAAGATTTCAAGGAAGAAATTGCTGCAAGCCGGACTTTCGTTTTCGTCCGCGAAATCGAACCGCTTTTACAACACGGGTTGATAAAAGGCGGCGATTTGGATAATGCCATTGTTATTTACGAACATCAAATCAGTCAGGAATGTTTCGACCAACTGGCCGATACAATGGGCGTTAAGCATAAAGACGCGTCGGAATTGGGTTATATCATGAACAAACCTTTGACATTCGTCAACGAGCCGGCGCGACATAAATTATTGGATATTCTGGGCGATATTGCTTTAATCGGGAAACCGATTATCGGACGGATTATTGCCAATTGTCCGGGGCATAAAATCAACAACCAGTTTGCCCGTGTTATCCGCAAAGATATTAAACTGAACGATGTACAGGCTCCGGTTTATAATCCGAATCTTCCGCCTGTTATGGACATCGGTAGAATTAAGGAGTTGCTTCCGCACCGGTTTCCTTTTTTATTGGTTGATAAAGTCATTGAAATTGGAGACATGCACATTGTAGGTATTAAAAATGTGACGGTTAATGAGCCTTTTTTCCAAGGACATTTTCCCGAAGAACCGGTCATGCCGGGTGTCTTAATCGTCGAGGCGATGGCTCAGAATGCCGGACTTTTTGTGTTGAACGGAATGGACGAACCACACAGATATTCCACCTACTTCATGAAAATCGACAATGTAAAATTCCGGCAGAAAGTAGTGCCGGGCGATACCTTGATTTTCAAAGTAGAACTGGCTTCCGAGTTCCGAAGAGGCGTTGCTATCATGAAAGGCTATAGTTTCGTAGGAGAAAAGGTAGTGTGTGAAGCTGAATTTATGGCACAAGTTATAAAAAATAAATAATTATGGTTCAAAGTTTATCGTCGGTACATCCCGATGCAAAAATTGGAGAAAATGTTACAATCAGTCCTTTTGTTACGATAGAAAAAGATGTTGTGATAGGTGACAATACCTACATCTATCCGAATGTTGTAATAATGAATGGCGCTCGAATCGGTAAAAATTGCCGGATTTTTCCGGGAGCGGTAATTGCGGCAATTCCTCAAGACTTGAAATTTCGAGGAGAGGAAACAACCGCCGAAATCGGTGATGGTACAACCATCAGAGAATGTGCTACCGTAAACCGGGGAACTGCGGCCAAAAGCAAAACAGTAATAGGAAATAATTGTTTGTTAATGGCTTATTCACACACAGCGCATGATTGTATTTTAGGAAATAGTGTTATTTTGGGAAATGCAACGCAATTGGCCGGAGAAGTTGAAGTGGACGATTACGCCATTTTAAGCGGTGGAACTTTGGTACACCAGTTTACCCAAATCGGCAAGCATGCGATGATTCAGGGCGGTTCCCGGGTGAATAAGGATATCCCTCCCTTTATTATCGTCGGACGTGAGCCGATTACGTATTCGGGAATTAACATTATCGGGTTGAGGAGAAAAGGTTTTGATAACGATAAAATTTCAACGATTCAGGAGATTTATCGGATTTTGTATCAATCGGGATTGAATTACAAGGATGCTGTGAAACAAATTGAAGAAACAGTTCCTTATTCTGTTGAAAAAGAGTCGATTGTTACGTTTATCCTCAATTCTCAACGAGGAATTGTGCGAGGATATTTTGAGTAAAGTTAAGAACTAAGAATTAAGAATTAATAAATTATAGTAGTTATATGGTTTACAGGTTTGTTATTTTGTCTGATGAAGTAGATGATTTCAGAAGGGATATTTTGATTGATTCCGATGCTACTTTTTATGATTTGCATGAAGCTATTTTAGACTCTGTCGGGTACAAAAAGGACCAGATGACCTCTTTTTTTATTTGTGACGAAGATTGGATGAAGGAAAAAGAAATCACCCTGGTGGAAATGGACACAAGCTCGGAGGAAGATAGCTATGTAATGGACACCATTCGTTTGAATGATTTGCTGGATGAAGAACGTCAAAAATTGTTGTATGTTTTTGAACTGCTGACCGAAAGGGCTTTTTTCATGGAATTGAAGGAAATCATTACCGGAAAAAGTCAATCGAAAGCCCAATGCGTTAAATCGGTTGGAAATCCGCCGGCTCAAACGACGAATTTCGAAGAATTTGAATCGAAATTGGAGGCGCCGGTTACCCATTTAGACGAGGACTTTCTGGATGATGACGATATCCTGAATTTGGATGAATACGACGAGGAGGATTTTGGAAATTTGAGCGAAGGAAATCCGTTTGAATACTAAGACTTTAATAGTCCTTTCAGGTCCGACCGGAGTAGGAAAAACGGCCTTGAGCCTTGACCTCGCGGAACATCTCAATTCGCCCATTATTTCTGCCGATTCCCGCCAGTTTTACCGGGCTTTACCGATAGGGACAGCCGCTCCGACAAAAGAAGAATTGGAACGGGTTCACCACTATTTTGTCGGCAATCTTCAATTGACCGATTATTATAGCGCCAGCCAATTTGAGACGGATGTTATCCGTTTGCTTGACGATTTGTTCCAAACTCACGAAACCATCCTGATGAGCGGCGGTTCGATGATGTATATCGACGCTGTGTGCAAAGGAATTGACGACATTCCTACCATTGATGAAAAACTTCGTGAGGATTTGAAAAAACTGTACGAGAAAGAAGGAATAGACTCGATTCGCAATCAGTTGAAACTACTGGATCCTGTTTTTTACAAACAAGTTGATTTACAAAACCATAAGCGGGTGATTCACGCTTTGGAAATCTGCTTGATGTCGGGAAAACCCTATTCTTCCCTTCGGAAAAATGAAATAAAACAACGCCCTTTCAAGATTGTTAAAATCGGTTTGCAGAGAGACCGGGAAGAGTTGTACGGGCGAATTAACCGCAGAGTCGATGAAATGATGGCGAAAGGACTTTTGGAGGAAGCCCGCGCAGTTTATCCGCTCCGGCATCTAAACGCTTTGAATACGGTTGGTTATAAAGAACTTTTCAATTATTTTTCAGGCGAATGGACTTTGAATTTCGCCATTGAGAAAATCAAGCAAAACACACGGATTTATTCCCGCAAACAAATGACTTGGTTTAAGCGGGATTTGGAGATACAGTGGTTTCATCCTGATGAAACGAAAGCGATTTGGTGAGATGCGTATGCCTACAAAGATTTAAAAATTACATTCCCAAACTGCATCACGTATTCCTCTAATCCAATAAAGCATAGATTCCGCTCATCAAACGGCAACTATTCAAATTTTCGGCACAAAATATAATTAGTGCCGAAAATTTGTGTATCTTTGCAGCAAATTTCAAATGCAGTAATGAATAAATTAAACATAGACGATTTTATCATTCACTTCAAAGATAAAGATGATTTTGAAATGAATGATATTGTTGATTTTTACCGCTCTGCTGACGAGCAAATAAAATCAGCAACTGTGAATTGGCGCATTTATTCATTGGTGCAAAAGGGTGTTTTGCAGCGTGTAGGGAGAGGTAAATTCCGTTTGGGAAACAGCAAAATATTCATTCCCGAAATCTCGCTCAAAATGAAATCTTTGAACGCAGGGGCAGTGGTGTGGACAGGGCGATAGAAGCATTGACAGCAGGCTTGATTAAAGTTGCATTGCCGGAAAACGAATCGCGTAAATTAGCAAGTTATATATCTTTCTATTTGACACCAGGCGAAACGTTTGCCATCTACAATATATCCGGCCTGACAAAGGTAAAGCAAATCAAAGAGCAGTACAACGAGGTTTACAAAAAGCGGCATGTCCGCATTGAATCGAATAGAAAAATGTACAAAACAAACAGGACTACCCTTGTGAGCAGCCCTGTTCGCCTTTTAAAATCTAAAATATGAAAAACTACTCTTAATATCCGGAATTTTGAAGCGCTGCTTTCTGCGCATCGGTCAATGCAGAACCATCCTCATTGATCAAACCGTCAATAAACGATTGAGGTATCGGACGCAGCAAATGATATTCTTTCAGCGTATTGGAAGCCGCTGTTTCCGTATTGAAAAGCATCGTGCGGCGAACGAGCAGTTTTGTGCGGGAAAGGTCTTCCCAACGTTGGAACTCGCCGTTCAATTCACGGGTACGTTCATTCATGATGAAATTCAACATGCGGTCATAATCGCCGGAGCAATTCAACTGTTTCAAAATGTATTCATCTTCTTTTGGAAGTTTGCCGGTGGCGTTCACAGCAAGATTGGTAGCGTTAGAAAAGTCACTCACACCGGTTGAAATAACATACGTGTTCTTCTTGCTATAGGCTTTATACAATGTGGCGTTAGAGCCGGTATTGTACATGGATGTTGCCTCGAATGCTTCCTGACCGTCCCGGTGACGGGCGCGGTCTTCATTCGCCTGATACTGGGCGCGTTGACGAACCGTATTGACAGGAGCAAGGGCTTCCTGATATTTACCTTGACGCACGAGGGCTTCTGCTTTGATAAGATACGTTTCGGCTACGCGGGCAAGAACGCCGTCGCGATAGCTGTTGCCGCCTTCCGCAGTTCGGGTGCCATCTTCAAATTTGGAAATGCTGACGTAAGCATTTTTGGGCACTGTAACTTCTGCATTGGATGAGTTATTTTGCATTCTCCACTTACCACCGGCATTGCCATTATAATGAACGACAGCATTGGGAACCACTTTACCTTCAAATTCAAAGTCCGACTCGCCGACAAGCGCAATGTGTTTGCTATTCCACGCCGGGTCCCAGTGATAGGTAATGGCGCTGCCATCTTCGGTTACCGTGCCGTTGGGAATAAATACGATAACCGGATCGCCGACTGCAACAGTATAATTTGCACCTGTATTTTTATTCACCACATTACCTGTCTTATTTGCATTGTAAATAGTACGTGTTGATTTCCAGAAACGGGAATCATTTACTTTGTCGTAAGCAAGGACATTGTATTCCGAAGGACGGCAACGTTGATAGTTATGCCCAATCCATTGTCCGCGAGTAATCCAAGTAGCGGCGAGAGCGCCGTTGTGGAACTGGCAATTCCAGTAAAAGAAGTTACGATTACCGTAGCGACCTTGTGTAGAACCATTATCAAATTCAGCAGCCATCAGAATTTCGGGAAGCGTTTCATTTGCGCAATTCACACCGGACCAATTGGCGAATAAATCTCCATAGTCGGCAGCCAAAGCGCGGTTTCCGGTTACATCATCACAGAGAGTAACAATACGCGCCAGGTCGGCGGTCTTGTACTGATCGTTCCAAGCATCGTTGCGTTCGCTGACACGGAGCAAAAGAGCCTTGGCAAGGAAGTGGGCAGCCGTATATTTTGTCCATCCGAGTTTACCGCGGCGAGCTACATCACTTTGAGCCGGAAGCAATTCATAAGCGGCTTGAAGGTCGTCGATAATCTGAGCAAGACATTCCTCTTCGCTTGCACGGGTAAACGTGCGAACAACGCCTTCCGAAGGTTCCGTACGCAAAACTACGCCGCCATATTGGGAAACTAAGCGATAGTAATTATAACCGCGAAGAAAATGACCTTCTCCCAATACCAGCTGACGAACATCGGCGTTAGACACCAGCGGAGCATTGGCTATCACGGTATTTGCCGAAGATATACCGTAATAGAACTGATTCCAGAGGTCGTCCGGCTTGGGTACATTCGCATTCACGCCTGTCGTAATAGGAGATAATCGGGCATCATAAAGCATCCATGGTTCGGAAGTCGCATCGGTACCATTTTCAAATTCATCAGTACCATAAGAAGTAACGCCATACGCATGTTCGAATGCAAATAAATAGCGGCAGTTGGAATAGAGCGAGCCTGCCAATTCAACGATTCCTTGCTCTGTCTTCAGATAATCGCTCAAATATCCGCTTTTGTATTCTTCGTCAAGGAAGCTTTCGGAGCAGGATGTGAATAAAGCGGAGGCTGCAATAGTAGCTGCAAGCCCTCCTAATATATATTTTTTCAGTTTCATATTATTGTGTATTATAAATTAAAAAGTAACATCAAGACCAAATGTCCATCCTTGATTGTAAGTAGCGCCACCCAAATCCAAGTCGATAAATTTTACGCTTGAATAGATGGTAAATGGATTATTCGCCTGAACATAAACCTTCAGGTTGGAAACACCTGCCTTGCGGATCATGTTGCCGGGTAAAATATAACCTAAGGATATATTCCGCATCTTCAAGAAATTAGCTTGGCGGAAACCAAGAATGTTTGAATAAGCGTCACCACCCGCTTCATTATAGACAGGTTTTTGATACTCTGCACCCGTATTAGTCGGCGTCCAGTAGTCGATTTGCCGCTGGTTGTAGCGACCCGTCTGGCTTTCACCGCCGGCCTCTACCCAATACTTGAAGCGTCCGTACATCTGTAATGAAAGTTCAATGTTCTTATAGTTGAACGTGTTCATCCAACCGAATGTCCAGCGGGGATCGCGGTTACCCAAGATCACGCGGTCATTATCATCAATCTTATAGATTTCCTTGCCCTCTTTGTCCACGTCATTCTTAACATCCACCGGTTTAACCAAACCCGGGGCAAACTTATGACCATTGGCATTATACTTTGCCATCAGTTCTTTATCTTCGGGTGTATCCTGCCACAAGCGGTCTTTTTGGAAGTTGTAGTAAACAGAGATTGAATTGCCGATAAACCAAGAGTTGGAAATATCATCGGTTTTGCCCGAAGCAAGTTCTTCAATCCGGTTCTTGGTATAAGCGGCAGACAGGGTGGAATTCCATGAGAAATCATGTGTTTTTACCGGAATTAAATCAAGCGTTATATCCACACCCTTATTGGAAGTGCGACCAATATTGGCAATCGTATTGGGATAACCCAAAAGGGTAGGAATATTCATATTGAGAAGCAAATCTTTGGTACTGGAGGTGTACCAATCAACAGAGCCATTGATGCGACCCTTAAAGAAACCGAAATCAAGACCCATATTCCATTGGGTAGTCTTTTCCCATCCAAGTTCCTTATTGGGCATACCTATCTGATCCCTTACATAGAAAGGCTCGTTCGTAGTATATATAATTATGTTGCCGTCGCTGTTGATCCCGTTGAAAGGCTGGCGTCCCGACTGGATACTGCCAAGCGTGCCATAAGGAGCTACCGCTGCGCTACCTGTGGTACCAAAGCCTGCACGAAGTTTCAAGTTATTAATCCAATTCTGGTCTTGCATGAAATCTTCCTGATTAATGCGCCATCCGAGAGCTGCGGAGGGGAAAAAGTCCCATTTATGTCCTGCTGCCAACTGAGAAGCGCCGTCCCAACGACCGGATACGGTCAAAAGGTAACGGTCATTGAAACCATAGTTAAAACGCATCATATAAGATTCCAGCTGACGCTCATTAAGACCGGTTCCCCAACCGGCAGATACCAATGAGCCTTTGGGATCAAGCGTGCCGAAAGCATTCCACGTCCAATCTTCATTGGGAACGCCCTGTCCGTTCATATCGGAAGTTTCATACGTCCATGCCGAAGAGGTATGAAGCAAAGTAGCGCCAACAGTATGTTTGCCGAACAGGCGATTATAATCCAATTGTTCGTCAAGCGTCCAAGAGAGGTCATTGCGTTGTTGAAGACGAGTGTAGTTCTGAGCACCTGTGCCGCGAGTTACAGATTCGGCGCTAATGAAAGTTCCTTCACGTCTGTAACGGAAATCAGGCCCGAAGTTCATGCGAAACTTCAATCCGTCAAGGGGTTTCACAATTTCTCCTATGTTTAATACGCCATAGAAGCTACCGAGCGCGCGGAAAGTTTTGCGTTGCTGCTGCGAACGGTTCCATTCATCGACAACGTTAGCCACATTATCCTCGGCGCCCGGATGCCGGATGAAATTCCCTTCTGCATCGTAAGGCTTTGAGAAGGCGAAATTCCGTTGCGCCCAGCCGTAGATATAAGTAGGTACACCGGTGGTAAGGGAAGAACCGGTTGTGGAAGTACCATATTCCTGCACACCATACGAAGCATTGATCGCTGCTCCCAAAGTAAACCAGCGGGTAGGATTAATGGTCGTATTAACATTTCCCGTATAGCGGTCATAAGATTGTCCCATGAGCGTGCCTTTGTTGTTGAGGTAACCAAATGACGCATACGTATTGGATTTTTCCGTACCGCCGCTTGCGCTGAGGGTATGTTCGGTAGTAACGCCGGTGCGGGTTACCAAATCAGTCCAGTCGGTTGATTCAACACGCGAACCGTCCCATTGTCCGCTTACCCAACCACTCATAATATTGTTGTAAGTCGTAGGGTCGCCGCTCATGATACTGAAAACTTTGGCATCATCTGCCTGTGTGGGTTGGTCGCCGGGCGAAGTAATATTCCCTGCATTATACATTGCCCAGCGACGCCAAGTAATATAATCGCCGGCATTCATCATTTCGGATTTCGTTTTTTGAACTTCCGTAGTAAGAGTACCGGAGTAGTTCAACTTGAAGTTGCCTGCCTTCCCTTTTTTGGTCGTTACAAGGATTACGCCATTAGCGCCGCGAGAACCGTAAATGGCTGTTGCGGAAGCGTCTTTCAAAATATCAATCGATTCAATGTCACGCGGATTGATGGTTTCGATTGCCGAAGCCGAAAGCAAAGGTATGCCGTCCACTACATAAAGAGGATCATTGTCCGCCGTAATAGAACGATTACCGCGAATACGGACGGTACCCAGTTCTCCCGGACGTTCGTTGGACGTAATGTCAACGCCGGCAGCTTTACCTTGTAAAGCCTGCATGGCATTCGTTACCGGACGGGCTTCGATTTCTTTCGCGCCGACATGGGTTAACGCCCCGGTTACATCGCTTTTCTTTGCTACACCATAACCCACTACGACTACTTCATCCAGCATTTGGAGGTCTTCTTTCAGAATTATGTCAATCACCCGTTGATTTTCCACTTTTACAGATTGAGCCAAATAACCGATATAGGAAAATTGCAATACCGATTCGCTTCCCGGTACATTAATCGTATAAGCGCCGTCCAAATTCGTGACGGTTCCCATTTGAGTGCCTGATACCTGAATCGTTACACCGGGTAGAGGATCTCCCGTTCCATCTGTTACCGTTCCTTTGATTGCAATGCTTTGAGCCATGCCCCATGCACTGAAAGCAAACAGTAAACAAATCGTAGCAATTAATTTTAAATGCTTGTTTTTGAGTACATTCATACTGTTGTGTTTTTTTAAGTTATACATAATAATATTTAATTTTACTGTAATTTATACATTTCACTTGCTCCCAACAAGAAGCATCCGGTTCCAAAATCCTCAAAATTGGGCGTTTTATCGTAAGTAACCGGCTGACTGTCTTTCGGTTCTTTACCTGTTCCCTGCACCCATCCGAGAAAACCGTCGGGATGAACAGCCTCTTTTTCCAAGGCATTCCATGCTTTCAACACTACCGGCAAATAGGTTTCGCGGTCTAATAGCCCATTATTAATTCCATAAGCCATGCCGTAAACAAACAGCGAAGTCCCGGTGGTTTCTTTTCCTCCGAAATTAGTCGGATCGTGCAGGCTGACATTCCAAAAACCGTCTTTGCGCTGGCAATTTTTCAAGGCTTCGGACATGGCTAAAAAGTCGGCAATGTATTCCGCCCGGTGCCGTTCGTCTTCCGGAATAATATCCAATACCCGCACCAAAGCGGCATAAACCCATCCATTGCCGCGCGACCAGTAACAATTTTTGCCGTTGGGTTCTTTGTAAGGCGGAAGAAAATCGGCATCTCGCCACCAAAGACCTTCTTCCGGATTATACAAGCCTTTTATTCCATGATTATTCCGTGTGACGGAATACATTTGATACATTTTCTCAAAATAACGGTTGTCGCCTGTCAATTTACCTAATTGCGCCAACACCGGCATTCCCATCTGGATGGCGTCAATCCACGACCAATCGTCTGTTTGAGGCGTACAAACCAAGCGGTCCATACAGAGTTTTATATTTCGTATTTTTTTCGGGTCGGGAGCGATTTTATACAAATCAATATAGGTTTGTCCGCAGCATTGGTCATCGGCATTACGAGTCGTATTTCCGTTTCGCAAACCCCATTTGTGAAATTCCGCCCAATCGAGCGCATATTGATAATAGTCTTCTTTGGGATAAATCTGATGCAACGCCATCAAACCTTCGTAATACACGCCCCGTGTCCATATATTGCTCGGACGAACAATTCCTACATGAGAAGGTTGTGTGCAATCGGCATATTTGGTCATGAAATAGTCATTGACTTTTATCATGGTACGGAGAATATTTTCTCTATCCGGCAATTCCTGTGCTCGCATTTGACCGGTAATTCCAAATACAGCGAGCAGAAGCAGAAGTATTTTTCGTATTTTTATCATAATAATATATTGTAATGAAATGACGATACAAAGTAAAGGGATTGGCAAACAATAACAAATAGACATTCGTGCAATTTAATATAGAAAATATACACTCGCATGGAATTTTGTACTATAAATATGGAATTTTGTACAAGAACACTCATTTCAATAAAAATTTTATTTAATTTTGTTGGTGTTTAATACATAGTTATGAAGAACGCAAAACTGCTTATATTTTTCATTGCCTGCTTGTTAAAAATGGCAGATCCGGTCGTTGCATTGGAAACGCTACGCTTTGAATGGATCAGCGACCGGGACGGTTTGTCCCAGAATACGGTCAGGTGTATCACCCAAGACAGCAAAGGTTTTATCTGGTTAGGCACAATTAACGGATTGAACCGCTACAATGGAAAAGAATTTATCGTGATGCTTCCCCAAACCGGAAATTTCGCCTCCATATCCGACAACCGGATACGGAGCTTGATGGAAGACAGGCACGGCTATATATGGATCCGCACAACGGCGAATATCTTTTGCTGCTACGATCCGCAATTGGAACGGTTTGTGGATTATGACCCGGAAAATAAACAAAAGAATTTTTCACATGTCGTAACTTTTTCTACCGGCGACGTTTGGTTGTGGGGAACAAGCGGCGGTTGTCGCCGCATACAACATGTCGGCGGAAAACTACAATCCCGGCAGTTCGACGAATCCGAATTGGGCAGCCAATCGGTGACTTTCGTTTATGAAGATTCCTTGCATCGGGTTTGGATAGGCGCCAATACGGGATTATTCCGTTTGGATGCCGGTAAAATCGTCAAGGTTTCGTCCGAATCTTTTTCTTACGTTCATGAATCCGGCAACCGGTTGTTTTTTATCAACGATAACCATATTGTTCCTTTCGATTCCAGACAGCAAAAAATGAGTCCGGTCATAAAATTTCCCGACGGCAAGGCTGTATCCCTGAATACGACTACCTTATTAGACAACGGTGTTATTCTGATTGCTACCAAAGCGAATATTATCGCTTTGGATTGCCTGAAAATGAAATTTATTCCCGCAGAAACCTTTTTCGATCATCAGATTGTACCTAATGCCAGTTTTTTTACCGATAATAAAGGAAACAAATGGGTATATAATATTTCAGGAGCTATCTGGAGGCAGATTTCCGATAATCATTTCGAAAAAATCAACTTGATTCCATCCCATATTATTTCTACGATTGACGCCGAACGCTATGATATTTATCACGATTCACGCAATATCATTTGGATAACTACCTACGGAAACGGTTTGTTCGCTTTAGACCTGAACAACGGGCAAAACTACCATTACACGGTACATAACAGTGATTTGCCGACCAATTACCTGCTGTGTGTGACGGAAGACAAGTCCGGGGAAATCTGGGTAGGCACGGAATTTGCCGGAATCAGCAAAATTTCCCTCAGCAACTACCCGATACAAATTTTCTACCCGGCATCGGAAGACAGCCACGACCGGAGCAATGCCGTCCGCCTGATATACGAAGATTCACAGGAACGCTTTTGGTTAGGAACACGCAGCGGTTATCTGAATCTCTATGACCGGTCTTTCAAAAGAATACAATCGCATAAAATTGCCGGCGGTTTGCCTTTCTGCATGACGGAAGATTCCCTGGGAAATATCTGGTTAGGGACACGGGGAAACGGCATTATGGTATTACCACCTTCGGGAAACGCGCCTGTCCGTAATTATCAATTACAGGATGCCGCCTTGCAAAATACCAGCAGCAACAATGTATTCGATATTTTGCTGGATTCGAAAAACCGCATCTGGGGCGCTTCTTTTGGCGGCGGATTGCATTACGCCGACCTCAACAGTAAAGAGATTGTTTTCCGGCATATTAATACGCGCACGGTTAATCAGGACATGGTGCGTGTCATTATGCAAGACCATACCGGGATGATTTGGACAGGAACCAACGAAGGGGTCAATGTCTTTGACCCGGACGAATTGATCCGGGATAACAACAAGTATATCAATTTCCATTTCGATGTAAATGACGACCGTTCAATCAACAACAACGAAGTAAAAGCTGTTTTTGAGGATAGCAAAGGGCGTATCTGGTTCGGCACAACCGGCGGAGGATTGAATTTATTAGTCCGCGAAAAACCCCTTGAGCGCTCTTGGTTCAAGCATTATACGGCTAAAGAAGGACTTTCCAATGAAGTGATCCAAACCATCATAGAAGACGATCAAGGGTATATCTGGGTAAGCACGGAAGGCGGCAGCGGGATTTCCAAATTTGACCCGCAAACCGAACGTTTCGAGAACTTTAGTTTCTCCAATAGCAAACAAGCCGGTTTGTTTAATGAACGTTCCTGCTGGAAAATGAAAAGCGGAGAATTGATGTTCGGCAGTTATTCCGGTGTTTTTATTTTCGACCCATCCCAAATAAAATACGACGTCTATACACCGCCGATAGTTATTACCGGACTGAAAATCAACGGAATGGATGTCCGTCCCGAAGAGAATAATTCTCCTTTGACCGAAAGTATTGCAATGACAAAAGAAATCCGGTTGAAGTACGATCAAAATTCGTTCAACATCGAATTTGCCATGCTCAATTTCCATTTGCCGAATTTCAATCAATATGCTTATTACCTGGAAGGGTATGAGAAAGATTGGAACCCGATTACCCGTCACAATATTGCCGCCTACCGGAATGTGTCTTCGGGAACGTACCTGTTCAAGGTCAAAGGCAGCAACAGTTTTGGCGTATGGACGGAAAATGAAACCGTACTGAAAATAATCATTTCCCCGCCATTCTGGAAATCAGGATGGGCTTACCTGATTTATTTCATATTACTGGTTATTGCTATCTTTTTCACTATCCGGCTTATTATGCAAATCAACCGGCTGCATACAGCGGTAGAAGTCGAACGGCAATTCACAGAATATAAACTCCGGTTTTTTACCAATATATCGCACGAATTCCGGACGCCATTGACGATTATCCGGGGTTCGATTGAAAATTTAACCGCGATGGAAAGTCTTCCGGCGGCTGTTATAAAACAAATCAATCAGATGGCGAAGAGTTCTTCACGCCTGCTCCGGTTGATTGACCAGCTATTGGAGTTCCGCAAACTGCAAAACAAGGTCTTGCAACTGAAACTGGAACGAACGGAAGCGGTCGCTTTTTTTGATGATATTTATCAATCATTCAGGGATTTGGCAGAAAAGAAAAAGATAGAATTTCTGTTCGAATCCAATCTCCCGCAAAAAGAAATGTTGCTGGATAAAAACAAATGGGACAAAATCGCGTGGAATCTATTGTCGAATGCGATGAAACATACGCCGGATAACGGTATAATTGTGATGCGTCTGGTTTTCTCGGAACCTGACGACTGCTTTACGCTTAGTGTATCCGATAGCGGTGCGGGCGTTCCGAAAGAAAAACAAAGTTCGTTGTTTGTCCGTTTTGCCCAAATCGATTCATCCATTGGAGGAACCGGTGTCGGATTGCATCTGACAGCCGAATTAGCCGCCGTTCATAAAGGCAAAGCCGAATATGCGTCTTCCGAATTGGGCGGCGCCTGTTTCAGTGTGTCTATTCCCATGTCGGACAGTAATTATGGTAAAGAAGAAATTATAGAAACACAACCAAAATTTACCGGTACGGTTGTGTCCGCAACCGTAGAGACGGGGCATGCCCCGTCTCTACCACCTCAACCGCAGGATAAACGGTATCAGGATTACAAGATATTAATCATCGAAGACGATGACGAAGTGCGCGAATTTGTATTCAATCAATTGAACAATTCATTCTCTATGTTTGTAGCCAAAGACGGTATGGAAGGTTTGGAAAAAGCGGGCAACGAGCAACCGAATCTGATTATTTGCGATGTAATGATGCCCGGCATCGACGGTTTTGAAGTCACCCGCCGTTTGAAAGAAGATTTTCTGACCAGCCATATTCCGATTATCTTGCTGACCGCCCATTCCTCGGAAGAACATCAATTGGAAGGTATTCAAGCCGGCGCCGATGCATATATTACCAAGCCGTTCAGCATTAAATACCTGATGGCGCGTATTGTCAAATTGATTGAACAACGGGAAAAATTGCAGCGGAAATTTGCACAGGAACCCGGCGCGCCGCCTGTTCATCTGATTAATTTTACCGATAAAGACAAAGAATTTATCGACAAAATCCATCAATTGATTGAAGAAAACATGGAAAATGCTGATTTTTCAGTGGATACATTTGCACAAATTATAGGTATGGGGCGTACTAATTTTTACAAAAAAGTAAAAGGCATTACCGGTCACTCGCCTAACGAATACGTTCGCATCATCCGGATGAAAAAAGCGGCTGAATTATTAGCAACCACCAATTTGAACGTATCGGAAGTTTCTTACAAAGTGGGAATCAATGACCCGTTTTATTTCAGCAAATGTTTTAAGGCGCAGTTTGGGAAAACGCCTTCGCAGTTCCAAAAAGGCGGGTGAATTACAACCGCCGGTTTTTCATACCATTTTTCTGTTTCTATTTTGCAACCAATTTCTTACCGGTAAATCATATAATTTCAAACAAGCGTATGAAAGAGCTATCACCGAAACAAACACTAACAAAGCAACCCAATAAGATTCGGCAAACGTGTATTTGGTCTTCGAAATATAGCCTGTCCAGATATATATAATCGGATAATTGACTATATAGACCGGATAGGAAATATCTCCTAAAAACTTGCAGACCTTAGAAGCATATTTGCCTTTAACTTCACCACTTGCACCCATATAAACAACCAATGGAAAGACTACGATAATTACCACAGACTCGTATATACCATTCATCCAAAAATGAGCGTGGTCGCCTATTCGCGGACAAAAGAAAACAGCAAGCAACAAAAGGCTGCACCATAAAAAAGCCTTGTTCAGTTTCGTCAATTTTCCTATTCGAAAGAGTAGTAATCCGGCAAAAAACGGGTAAATCAATCGTGTAAATCCTATCCGGAAATGTGCGACGTTGAACGTCCAACCGCCGGATACATCGCCGGTCGTGGTAATGATGAGGTGAATGGTGGCACAGGCTGCTAAAAATACAAACACTGCCAGAACTTTAGTAGAAAACTTGCGGATAAACAATCCATATAGAATATTGGCAATGTATTCGAAGAATAACGACCAGCAAGGAGCGTCTAAAGTGTACATTTCTTGCCAACCGCGTATGTCGATTGACGGTGGCGTTGGTATTAACAAGATGCCCAACACTGTATAAAGCAGCAACTTCCACACCGGCACCCCGGCAATAAGTGAAAATTCGGGTGAAGCGCCAAAGTAAAACAGCAAGGCGCCGAGAATCATGCCCATAACAACCATTGGGTGAAGACGTATCAATCGTCGCTTGAAAAAGTTGCCGAAGCTCATTTTTTTCCATCGCTCATCGTAAGCATATCCGATAACAAAACCCGAAAGGACAAAGAAAAAATCAACTGCAAGGTAGCCGTGATTGGCAAACTTTATGTATGGGTCTAAAGTAAACGACTCGAAAATATGAAAGATAAGTACTACTATTGCAGCCACTCCTCGCAAGCCGTCAAGTATCTCATAATGTGGCTTAGATGTTGATAAATTGTTTTCCATATTCTAAATTATATAAAAGATAGCACCTTGGTAATCCCCTCCGCATCCATCCCGCACAACCGGTACAATTCAGGAATCGTCCCATGCTCAACAAAATGGTCAGGGATTCCAATTCGCCGGATAGCCGGATTATAACCGTTCTCCATCATAAATTCCATGACGGCCGTACCCAATCCGCCTTGAATGGTTCCATTCTCAACGGTAATGATTCGCCGGAAATTTTTCCCGACTTCGTGCAACAATTCCTCATCAACGGGTTTCAGGTAAATCATATCGTAATGCGCCGCATCGACTCCCGATTCTTTTGCTTTCTCAATAGCTTCGGTTACAATATTTCCAATCGGGCCGATACTTAATACCGCTACATCTTTTCCGTCTTTCAGCTTACAGCCTTTTCCGACAGGCAGTATTTCAAAAGGAGTTTCCCAGTCTTTCAGCTCGCCTTTTCCACGCGGATAGCGAATGGCAAAGACGCCCATTCCCGGCCGGCTTGCGGTAAACATCAGATTGCGAAGGGCGATTTCGTTCAGCGGGGAAGCAATGGTAAGATTAGGAATACAACGCAAATAAGCCAAATCGAAAGCGCCGTGGTGCGTCATACCGTCTTCGCCGACCAATCCTGCACGGTCTAAACAAAGCACCATGTCGAGTTTTTGCAAAGCGGCATCGTGAATAATCTGGTCGTAAGCGCGTTGCATGAACGACGAATAAATGTTGCAGAACGGCAAAATACCTTCTTTCGCCAAACCTGCGGCGTAAGTCACCGCATGTCCTTCGGCAATGCCAACGTCGAAAGTGCGTTCAGGGAGTTCTTTCATCAGGTAAATCATGGAACAACCGGTCGGCATAGCCGGCGTAATTCCGACAATCCGTTCATTTTCTTTGGCTAATTCCAGCAAAGTATGGCCGAAAATATCCTGGTATAATTGCGGTTCGTCTTTTGATTTCCAAACCATCCGTTCACCGGTTTCTTTGTTGAATTTTCCGGGGGCGTGCCAGATGGTGGCTTCTTTCTCGGCAGGCTCGAAGCCTTTTCCTTTAATCGTCCGGATATGAAGCAGTTTGGGTCCGGCCATGTTTTTGATATTGTTGATAATCCGCACCAAACCGTTCACATCATGACCGTCCACCGGGCCGAAATACCGGATGTTGAAGCCTTCGAATATATTGTGTTGTCTCGTTAATAGCGCTTTCAGACTGTTGTTGAAACGCAGGATGGCTTCTTTTTTCCCTTCCCGGAAAAAACCTTTATTTTTCAACGAGTTGTATATTTTGTACCGGATTTTGTTGTAGGCTTGGGAAGCCGTAATATTCACCAAATATTCGCTCATGCCTCCGACCGGCTTGTCGATAGACATATTGTTGTCGTTCAGGATAATAAGCAAATTATTCGGGGTGGACGAAGCATTGTTCAAACCTTCGAAAGCCAATCCTCCGGTCATGGAACCATCGCCGATAACGGCTACAATTTTCCGGTCGGTTTCATTTTTCAGTTTCGAGGCGGCGGCCATTCCCAAAGCTGCGGAAATTGAATTGGAGGCGTGTCCGGCGATGAATGAATCGTATTCGCTTTCTTCCGGATTCGGGAATCCGCTGATTCCTCCGAATTTCCGGAGTGTTGGAAATTCGTCGCGTCGTCCGGTCAGGATTTTGTGTCCGTAGGCTTGATGTCCCACGTCCCAAACAATGCGGTCGTAAGGCGTGCTAAACGCATAATGCAGGGCGACAGTCAATTCAATCGTACCGAGGCTGGATGCAAAATGCCCCGGGTTTTCGGCCAGTACCTCAATGAGATATTGCCTTAATTCATTGCAAACGAGTATCAATTCTTCCGGTTTCAGCAAACGTAAATCGGACGGAGAATTAATTTGTTTCAGTAAGTTCATTTCTGTTTTATCAAGCATAGTTATAATTCCTGTGCAAATTTACAAAAATAACACTTATATTTGCAATCTTGTTTAAAAATTATTGTGGTATGAAATTCCGAACAGAGTTATCCGTTCCATCCGGCGATTTTAAAATCTCCCATTCCGATACCATTTCCATGATGGGTTCTTGTTTTGTGGAAAGCATTTCCGCCAAAATGTCGGGCGCCGGTTTCAATATCGACGTCAATCCTTTCGGCGTGACATACAATCCCTTGTCTTTATCGCTGAATCTTAACCGCTTAATGGACGGAAAACCTTATACCGGAAGCGAAATTTTTCAGGACAAAGATTTGTTTCACAGCTTTTCCCATCACAGTCGTTTTTCGGGTACGAATCTTTCGGAAACCTTGAAAAAAATCAATTCGCGTTTGGAACATTCATCTGCTTTTCTCCGGAAATCGACACTTCTTGTCATCACGTTCGGGACAGCCTTCGTTTATCGCTTGCAAGCGACGGGCGCGGTTGTTTCCAATTGTCACAAATTGCCGGCTACTCTTTTTATCCATGAACGTATTTGTTTGGATGATATTGTAATAGAATGGAACAATCTGATAGCGCGTTTGAAAAAACTGGCTCCGGGAATCAAAATTTTGTTTACGGTTAGTCCATTGCGGTATTTGAAAGATGGATTTCACGAAAATCAATTAAGTAAAGCAACGCTTTTGTTGGCAACGGAAAAACTCATCCGTGAAAATCCGGATACGTATTATTTTCCTTCTTATGAAATGGTAATAGACGATTTGCGGGATTACCGCTTTTATGCGGAAGATTTGATTCATCCTTCCCAACAGGCGATTGATTATATCTGGGAAAAGTTTTCCGAAGCCTGTTTCGATGAAGAAACACAGCAAATAGCACGTGAACTTGAATCCATCGAACGGGCATTGAATCATAAACCGTTTTATCCGGAATCGGAAGAATACAAAAAGTTTATACAAAAAATGACTGAGAAAAAGAATAAATATTCATGTATTTGTATATCGCGTTGAATGGTACGTTGTGCAACGGATAATCTTTACGACATCCTTTGCGACATCTATCGTATCACCTTCCGTACCGCTTTTTTCTCCGATTGCTTTTGTGGTATCAAGCATAAAAGTAAATGTTGATCTATGAGAAATAATAAGTATCTTTGCAGCAAAAACCGCTATGATACAATTAAACATTAGGCCAGAAGACAAGCAAGTCATTGCTGAAGGCAGGTACACGCAAGTTCATCCTCGAGTTATGCAGAAATACGACGCTTTGCATTTGAAAGATTGCGGATTGTCAAGATTGAATGAAATAAGCTTCAATCAACCGGAGAGTGATTTGCAGGCATTTTCGACTACCATTGAGAAATACCTTGAAGAAAATCCACCTCAATCCATTTCTGAGGCAGCGGCAAAAATAGAGGCGTTGACAGGAATTAAAAGAGGCGAAACACAAGTTCGCAAATTCCTGAAAGACAAAGGTTTCAAATTTAGAAGAGTTGGAACAGTGCCTGCAAAAGCATTGACAGAGGAAAAAAAAACGAGCAGAGAAACTTTTTGGAGTTGGATACGCAACTATCGCTCAATTTTCAATTGTATGATAACTTAATTTATAACCGAGTGTAGTATAACTTACAATTTGAGTGTCTTGCGATTCTTCGGCAAAGTTACAACTTTATTTCAATATTTTTCTATTTTCCACGTCCTGCAAAACCTGCATCTGCTGAATGGCAATCCGATTGAGTTTTACCAATCTATCGCTTTGCGGAACGTTGTCGTTTATCAGAACGGCGTTAATGTTCTCCATATTCGAGAGACAAATTAACTCGTTAATTGTGGCATAGTCGCGTATATTGCCTTTCAAATCGGGATTTGCCTCACGCCATTGCTTTGCCGCAACGCCGAAAAGCGCCATATTCAGTACGTCTGCCTCATCGGCATAAATGTATGAAATTTGTTGTGGCGTAAGTTCTGAAGGTATCAAGTTGTGTTTAATTGCATCTGTATGAATGTGATAATTGATTTTTGCGAGTTCGCGCTTTGCCGACCAGCCCAACGACTTTTGTTCTTCTTCTTTGAGGCGTTGAAACTCTTTGACAATATACAGTTCAAATTCAACAGAAATCCAACTTGCAAATTTAAACGCAATGTCTTTATGAGCAAATGTTCCTCCGTAATGGCCTGATTTAGAAACAATTCCAATGGCATTCGTGGCATCAATCCATTTCTGTGGCGACATTGTGAAAGCATTTGCGCCTGCCTCGTTTTTAAACCCCTCGAATTCGAGGGGTTTAAAATTTGGATTGTACGGATATTCCCAAATTCCTAAATATTCAATAGTGTTACGACTGCGTAACCAATTTGCTATTACGGCATTAGCATCCGGATTTTTTGCTTTCGCAATATCTGTTAGCGAAATATAATCAACATCATCTATTTTGATAATGGTTACATCTGTGTGTTTTACTGTTATTTTTGCCATATCTTGAATTATTTGTTTATTCTATTTTTAGCAGTTTCCAACACCCTATCCGCCAATTCTTTTTCCTCCGCCACCACAGCCATAACTTGCTCTACAAGCCAAAGCGTTAAAAGTTCTTCCTTGTCTGCCTGCAAAAGTTCAGCAATAACAGGTATATGTTCTTTGCGGGCGCGGCGTTCGCCACGCTCGATTTTACAATATGAAGCGGTATCAATATCCAACGCTGCCGCCAATTTTCGCTGTGGAATTTGGCAGTCTTCGCGTAACTGTTTTATCCTTTCATTGAACATCATAAGTTATAATTTGAGTGTCTTGCGACACTTCGGCAAAGTTATGACTTTATTCGGAATAAAATATCGTTTTTTTTGAAAATTTGTTGACATTTTTTTAGGGCAGTGTTGTCGCAGGTAGTGTGTGGGGCTTTGGGTTGCCTATAACGTCCGGCGGCTTGACGAAGTGGCAGGCTCACTGAGGCTCACGCGGGAACGAAACTTCCAAAATTGCACTGCCGTTTCTGCGGTGTGACACCCGCCTTTGCGCCAAACCGCTGTTGCACGTTGGCATTTTTATCTTGTTTTAATTTCTTTATTCTCAAAATTTAAAGTCCAAATCTTAAATTCTGTAGGACTTCGCCTTTCCAATCTTCTCCGCCTGTTTTCTCAACAATTCATCATATTTTTCTACCTGTCTATGGATTATTTTGGCACTGTCGCTATATTTGAATTGATTTTCCAAGTAAGGAATGAAAAATAAACAAAATATAAATGTTTGGAATATACTTGTTTTCAAAATCCCGTAGGGATTATAGCTCGGTAGAAATGCACAATCGCCATCTCTTTCGGCATCCCGTAGGGATGCAACCATTATCCCCAATGGCATTTTGTCGCATCCATACAGGATGCCGGGATTGAAGGAGCTACCTGTTCTACCGAGCTAATATCCCTAACGGGATGAGAGAAAACCATTTTGATTTGGATTTTTGAAGTGAAAGTTGTAATTTTGCTGCGTATTTTTAAAGTGAAATGCATAAATTCGATTACTAAAATTGAAGTGAAACTATAATTTTTGCCTATGAAAAACGAAGTAGAATATATTAAACGTAAAGCTGACAATGATTTGGAGTTTTGGGCAAAAGAGTCCAAACACAAGCCTTTGTTGTTGCGTGGAGCAAGACAAGTTGGAAAATCGTCGGCTGTCAGGAATCTGGCAAAAAAATTCGAGTATTTTATCGAGGTGAATTTTGAAAAAAACGCAGAAGCGAGGCAAATTTTTGAAACAGGAAACTTGTCGCCACAATACTTGTGCGAAAAACTTGCCGCCGCATTTGACGTTCCGATTGAGGCAGGAAAAACATTGCTTTTCCTTGACGAAATTCAAAGCTGCCTGTCTGCAATATCTTCATTGCGTTTTTTTTACGAAGATTTTCCTGCATTGCACGTTATCGCGGCAGGTTCGTTGTTAGAATTTGCACTTGAAGAAATTCCGTCTTTTGGTGTTGGCAGAATCCGTTCGCTGTTTATGTTTCCATTTTCGTTTGCCGAATTTTTACAGGCAAATGGAAATACCGGACTGTTAAATGCCATAAAAAAAGCAAATCCTGAAAATCCGCTTGATGAGATACTTCACAACAAGGCGCTTTACTTGTTGAAACTATTTTTGCTTATCGGCGGAATGCCCGAAGTAGTGGCAAGTTATGTTACGGAAAAAAACTTGCTGAAATGTCAGTTGGTTTTGGACGACTTGATTGTATCGTTGCGCAACGATTTTGCAAAATACAAAAAGCGTGTCCCGACTTTGCAAATTTCAGCGACACTCGACAGTGTTGTCCGGCAAATGGGCAACAAATTTGTCTATACTGACAAAGAGCCGGTTTTTTCGGCTTTTCAAATCAAACATGCAGTCGAATTGCTTGTAATGGCAGGTTTGGTAATTCCGGTAACGCATACTTCGGCAAACGGACTGCCGCTCGGCTCGGAAATCAACCCGAAATTCCGGAAAATGTTCTTGCTTGATACAGGTGTTTTTCAGCGATTGCTTGGCTTAAAGCTGTCGGATATTCTGCTAAATAATGATTTTGACACCATTAACAAGGGAGGAATTGCCGAAATGTTTGCCGGACTTGAATTGCTGAAATCTGCCTCGCCTTACGAGCAAACGCAACTTTTTTACTGGACACGCGAAGAACGAAACAGCCGCGCCGAAGTGGATTTTGTTGTTCAGATTGGCGACAAAATTGTTCCAATTGAAGTAAAATCAGGCAAACAGGGGAAAATGCAAAGTATATGGATATTTTTGAACGAGAAAAAATCGGAATACGGTATAAGAACTTCTCTCGAAAATTTTGCCGGATATGACAAAATAAAAGTTGTTCCGCTGTATGCTATTAAAAATGTTTTGCAAACATAAATTGCAGGCAAACCATACAAATAAAAATCGTGTAAACCAATATATAAAAAAGTTTACACGATTTTTTCGTATATTTGCACCCAATTCAAATCAAAATAACAATGAAAAGAGTTGCTGCAATCCATGATATTTCAGGTTTTGGAAAATGTTCATTAACCGTTGCTTTGCCGGTTATTTCAGCCGCAGGAATCGAAGTTGCCGTATTACCGACGGCGGTTTTGTCCACTCACACGGGCGGTTTTACCCATTTTACGTACCGCGATTTAACGGAAGATATCCAACCGATAGCCGACCACTGGAAATCTTTGGAAATCAAGTTTGACGCCATTTATACCGGATTTTTAGGCTCGTTCGAACAATTGGATTTGGTGGGTCGCTTTTTTGATACATTCAAAACCGGGGATAACCTTATTTTGGTTGACCCTGTGATGGCTGACAACGGTGAATTGTATAAAATCTTCACGCCGGAATTTGCTGTGGGAATGAGTCGGTTATGCAAGAAAGCCGATATTATTGTGCCTAATCTTACGGAAGCGGCCTTGTTGTTGGGTGAAACCTACAATCCCGGTCCTTATGACGAAAAATATATTTCCGGATTGCTTAAAAAGTTAAGTGATTTGGGACCCAAGCAAATTGTTTTGACCGGCGTGTTTTTCAACGAAAAAGAATTAGGCGCTGCGACTTACGATGCCGGAACGGGGGAGATTGCCTATTCTTTCGAAAATCGGGTTCCGGGTTATTACCACGGCACCGGCGACGTTTTCGGTTCGGCGCTTTTAGCGGCTGTGATGAATGGATTTTCTTTGAGCGAAGCGGCCGGGATTGCGGTGCGTTTCACAACTTCAGCCATTCGGAAAACAGCGGCAGCCGGAACGGATATTCGTTTCGGCGTTAATTTTGAGCAAACGATTCCTGAGTTTTTGAGAGATTTGCGGATAGATTGATCTCTATTTATTTTCGTAACTTCACAAAATCCACCTTATGATCTTTCCCCTTATGTAAAATAAGGTTAGCCCGCTCCCGCGTAGGAAGGATATTCTGGTGCAGATTCTTTTTGTTAATTTCCCGCCAGACGTCAAGCGCCATCGCTTTCGCTTCATCTTCCGACAATTGGGTAATTGAAAAGAAGTACGAACCCGGATCATTAAACGCAGTTTCCCTTAATTTCATGAAACGTGTTAAAAACCAGTCTTCGAGCAAATCGTCTTCCGCATCCACGTAAATAGAAAAATCAAGATAATCGGAAACGAAAACGGTAGGCCAGTCTTTCTTTGGATAATCGGCCTGGCTTTGCAGGACGTTCAGTCCTTCAAAAATCAAAATATCGGGTTGCGGACTTATTTCGATGTAATCATTGGGAACAATATCGTAAATCAAATGCGAATATTTGGGCGCACGAACATTTTCCTTTCCGGATTTAATATCGCTGAGAAATTGCAAAATCAGTTGGATGTTATACGATTCCGGAAAACCCTTTTTCGACATCATTCCTTTTTCTTCCAACACGGCATTGGGATACAGAAATCCGTCGGTAGTCACCAGAGCCACCCGATAATTTTCTTTCCACCGGCTTAACAAAGCTTGCAATACACGTGCAGAAGTGCTTTTTCCTACGGAAACACTCCCCGCTATACCAATGATAAATGGGATTTTCTGCCATTTCTCGTTCAGGAACTTCATCATCACTTCCTGACGACTGATGGTCGAATTGACATAATTATTTAAGAACCTGGAAAACGGAAGGTAAATATCCCGGATTTCGTTTATGGATAGTTCCTCGTTAATTCCTTTTAACTTGATAATTTCCTCTTCGCTCAAAGTCATTGGCTCTGATTTGCGAAGTTGCGCCCATTTATCCCGACTGAACGTAAGATAGGGGCTGGCCGATGAAACGCGCATCTTTTATAAATGTTTATAAATAATGGGTACAAAGGTATAAAAACTATTAAACCGACAAATAAAAAATGAATTTTATGCGGAAAAACAAAGCCTTTTTTTTATATTTGCAATCTAAAACATAAAAAATCAGCCTATGATACTCCTAAAAACAGGCGTTAAAAGACTATTAATTATATCAAGAAATTCAAATGATTGATAATAAAACAAATAATTCTTTCGTTCATTTACACGTACATTCGCATTACTCCTTATTGGACGGGATGTCAACCATCCCCGGATTAGTCGATAAGGCCATTGGAAACGGAATGAAAGCCATGGCATTGACCGATCATGGGAACATGTTTGGCGTCAAGGAGTTTGTGGATTATGTAAGCAAAAAGAACAAGGGAAAATCCAATGAGGAAAAATTCAAACCAATACTTGGCGTAGAGGCTTATTGCGCCAGAAATTCCCTGAAACAAAAGGTATCCAAAGAAGACGGCGGCGGATGGCATTTGATTTTGTTGGCCAAAAACAAAAAAGGTTATCAGAATCTGTGTAAGCTGGTATCTATTTCATGGATAGACGGTTTTTACTACAAACCTCGCATTGACAAAGAATTGCTTGAGAAATACCACGAAGGCATCATTGCCTGTTCCGCTTGCTTGGGCGGTGAAATCCCGCAAAACCTGATGGGCGGGAAATATCAGGTGGATGAAGATACGCAACGAAGTCCCAATGGTTTGGACGAAGCTCCGAACAGTATTTCCGAAGCCAATTACCGGAAAGCGGAAGAATCTATCAAATGGTTCAAAAATCTTTTCGGCGACGATTTTTATCTCGAACTGCAACGCCTTCAAACCGATAAACCGGGAGGCGACAGGAGTGTATATCAAAAACAAATGGAGGTAAATAAAGCGATTCTGGAACTGGCGAAAAGAACGAATACGAAATACATTTGCACCAACGACGTCCATTTTGTGGAAGAAGAACATGGCGATGCACACGACCGCTTGATTTGCCTGAGCACCGGAAAAGACCTGAACGACCCCAACCGGATGCGTTACACGAAACAAGAATGGTTCAAATCGACGGAAGAAATGAACAAGATTTTTTCCGACTTGCCCGAAGCCTTGAACAACACGATAGAAATCGCCGGTAAAGTAGAATCCTATTCGATAGATGCAGACGCCATTATGCCTGTTTTTCCGATACCGGAATCTTTCGGGACGGAACAATCTTACCGCGAAAAATATCCGGAAGAAATATTGAGGCAAGAATTTAATAAAGAAGACGATACCCGCTTTGACAAATTGGGCGGATACCATAAAGTGATCCGAATCAAGTTGGAAGCCGATTATTTGCGGGAACTGACGCTGAGCAAAGCCGGAGAACATTACGGCGATCCAATCCCTGCCGATGTAACGGAACGCATTGAGTTTGAGTTGGAAACCATGAAAACAATGGGTTTTCCGGGTTACTTCCTGATTGTGCAGGATTTTATCCAGGCTGCCAAAGACATGGGCGTATCTGTAGGACCGGGACGCGGTTCGGCGGCCGGTTCGGCGGTAGCGTACTGCTTGGGTATCACCGATATCGACCCGTTGAAATACGATTTGCTGTTCGAGCGCTTCCTCAATCCCGACCGTATCTCCATGCCCGATATCGACATTGATTTCGACGACGACGGCCGCAACGACGTATTACGTTGGGTAACAGAAAAATATGGTAAGGAAAAAGTGGCGCATATCATCACTTACGGTACGATGGCGACGAAATCTTCCATCAAAGATGTCGCACGTGTACAAGGCTTGCCGCTTCCCGAAGCCGAACGGCTGACAAAACTGATTCCCGACCGCTTGCCGGAAGATAGAAGCGGCAACACACCGAAAATAAATATCGCCAATTGCATCCAATACGTGCCGGAATTGAAGGAAGCGCGTTATTCCCATGATAAAAACCTGTCCGACACGCTCAAATATGCCGAGATGCTCGAAGGCACCGTCCGCCAAGTCGGCGTTCATGCCTGCGGGGTAATTATCGGCGCCGACGATTTGACCAATTATGTCCCGCTCAGCACGGCAAAAGAAAAAGGCAGCGACGAAGACGTTTTGGTAACACAATACGAAGGTTCCGTCATCGAATCCATCGGTTTGATAAAGATGGACTTTCTGGGGCTGAAAACGCTGTCCATCATTAAGGAAGCGCTGTCCAACATCAAGAAATCCAAAGGATTAACCATTGATATTTCCCGCATCCCGATTGACGACGAAAAGACCTACGAACTGTACAGCAAAGGACAAACCGTCGGCACGTTCCAGTTCGAATCGGCAGGAATGCAAAAATACCTCCGTGAATTGAAACCCACCAAGTTTGAGGATTTGATTGCGATGAACGCCCTGTATCGCCCGGGACCAATGGCTTACATCCCCGATTTTGTCGAACGGAAACACGGACGCAGGGAAATCACTTACGATTTTCCGGAAATGGAATCGCGCCTGAAAGATACCTACGGCATCACGGTTTACCAGGAACAAGTCATGCTTCTGAGCCGCGATTTGGCCGGTTTTACCCGCGGTCAATCCGACGAGTTGCGGAAAGCGATGGGTAAAAAACTCATCGACAAGATGGAAGCCTTGCACACCAAATTTATCGACGGAGCACTCGCTAAAGGTTTTAGTCCCAAAGAGAAATTAGAAAAAATCTGGGCCGATTGGGCGGAATTTGCCAAATATGCTTTCAACAAATCTCATGCGACCTGTTATTCGTGGGTTTCTTATCAAACGGCTTACCTCAAAGCGCATTATCCGGCCGAATTTATGGCTGCCAACTTAACCCGCAACAAGGATGACATCGGCGAAATCACCAAATTTATGGATGAATGTCGCAGTATGGGCATCGTGGTGAAAGGCCCGGATGTGAACGAATCGGAATTGAATTTTACAGTAAACAAAGAAGGAAATATCCGTTTCGGACTCGGCGGTGTGAAAGGCGTCGGCACTTCGGCGGTGGAAGCTATTATCAGGGAACGGGAAGCGAACGGCCCTTTCAAAAACCTTTTTGATTTTGTGGAAAGAGTAAACTTAACGGCTTGTAATAAAAAGAATATCGAAGCGTTATGTTATTCGGGCGCGCTCGATACTTTTCAGGAAATCAAGCGGGAACAGTTTTTTGGAACGAACGGGAAAGGCGAAGTGTTTTTGGAAGTTTTGATACGTTACGGCAATAGATATCAAACAGATAAAGGTTCGGCAACGCTTTCCCTGTTCGGCGACTTTGGTGCGATAGAGATTGCCCGTCCGGAAATTCTGAAAACCGAATCATGGAGCAATATCGAACGTTTGAATAAAGAAAAGGATTTGGTCGGTATTTATCTTTCCTCTCATCCTTTGGACGATTATTATGTGATTCTGAATCATGTATGTAACACGGGATTAGCAGATTTGGAGGCAGAAAAAGACAAAGGTTTCACCAATAAAGAATTGATAATCGGCGGAATCGTGACCTCTTTCAAACAAGGCAGCACAAAAACCGGAAATCCATACGGAGTCCTGAAATTGGAAGATTTTACCGGAAACGGGGAAATTCCTTTGTTCGGTAAAGATTATATCGAATTCGGTAAATACGGCATTCCGAATATGTATTTGTTAATCAAAGGGAAATATCAATGGTTAATCCTTTGGATTTCTTGATGTTGGACAGCGCTTCCTCAATCCCGACCGTATCTCCATGCCCGATATCGACATTGATTTCGACGACGACGGCCGCAACGACGTATTACGTTGGGTAACAGAAAAATATGGTAAGG
>BNTV01000053.1 GCA_025996865.1 Bacteroidia bacterium | reverse complement strand
GTTCATTGTTGCGCTGTACGGGTAGTAAGCAAGGTAGGCGCCGCCGGTGACGTTGGTTATCGTCGCTCCGGCGTCGGGCGTCCACGCTGTGCCGTTGTAGGTGCAGGGGATGTTGTCCTGCAAAATGGCGTTGGCGCTTGAAAGAACGGTAATGCCGATTTTGTCGCCGGAAATGAAGGTGGTGACATAGCCGCTTTCCGAAGCGCGTGTTTCGGGATTATCGGACGCGAAGTCCTGTGCGGTTACGTTAATTTGTAGAGACGCGATTAATCGCGTCTCTACGTCGTCGTCCTGCGTGCAGGAATTTGTCTGAACCATGATTAACGGGATTATCATGATTGACAGGATTCTTTTGAATAATTTTTTACTGTTCATCATATCTTTACTTTTAATTTTTCTTTGCGCCCAAAGCCGACCAGAGCGCTTACACCGACTACACGTCCTCCGACCTGATGACCGGCGCAGGCGCGGTATCCAGTACAACGCTCACTATCGGGCTGGCCCACGCCCTTGCGCTGATAGAAGTGTCGCTGCCCGCAACCGCAACCGCCGTAACCTTAAAAGCAGGAACAACCACCGTTACGCCCTGCAAAATCGGCGCCGGCTACCGCTATATAGCGAAACCCCAAACAGGCGTGACCCTGAGCGGCGGCTATAGCTACCTCGGCGAAACCATGGCATGGGAAAAGATAGGCGTAACCCTTACGGCGGGAAAATACACAAAAATAGATGTTAAATCCCCTATTATCAGCAAGACGATAAACGGAATAGAAGCAGTTGCTATCCCCAAGGGGACGTTTATGATGGGCAGCCCTTCCGGCGAGGCAGGGCGATATTCGAATGAAACGCAGCATCAGGTAACGTTGACCCAAGACTTTTACATGAGCCGTTACGAGATAACCAATGCGCAGTACGCGGCGTTCCTGAACGCGAATGGCATAGGCAGCAACGGGCAGGGCAACCTGACAAGTGACGGGTCGCAAACCTATATCTTTGACTGTACACAAAACAGCCGCAGCCAATGGGGCGTGAGATGGAACGTTGACAAATGGGAGCCTGCTTCGGGCAAGGAAAATTTTCCGGTAGTTTATGTTCGTTGGTACGGAGCAAAAGCATTTGCCGGGTGGATTGGCGGCTCGTTGCCGACTGAGGCGCAGTGGGAATACGCCTGCCGTGCGGGGACAAGCACGGCATACAGCTATGGCGCTTCAGCAGACGGCGGTTACATGTGGTATAACGTTAATTCCGGCAACTCCACGCACGCCGTAGGCACAACAACATCCGGCAGCGGCAACGCCTGGGGACTGTACGACATGCACGGGAATGTGGGAGAATGGTGCGAGGATTCCTGGAACGGCACGGCGGCATACGGAACCGGTGTCGTAACCGACCCCGTAAGCCCTAATCCTGGCTCCCGCCGCGTGCTTCGCGGCGGCGGCTGGGACTACGACGCTCAGGGTTGCCGCTCCGCGTATCGCTACTACGCCGATCCCGTCATCGTTTACAGCTACATCGGGTTCCGCGTCGTGTTTGTCCCTTAGTTCAATTTAAATTATTAAACAGAAAAGAATATGAATAATTACCCTGTATTTTTCAAATCATTAAAGGCATTCACCGCCCTGGCTGCAGCGGCGGCCATCCTCGCCTCCTGCTCGCAGGACGACGGCGTAGAGACGCGATTAATCGCGTCTCTACTGACCCTGTCCGCCCAAACCGATGCGCCGCAAACCCGCGCCACCTCCAACGGAACGTGGACGGGAGGGGAAACGGTGCGCGTGAATGTAAACGGAACGGCGTATGATTTCACGGCGGCAACAGACGGGACGCTCACCTGCGCCTCGCGGCTCTGGAACGACTATGCTTCCGTTGACGCTTATGCGTGGTATCCTGCTTCCTACTCCTATCCTGCCGACCAGAGCGCAGGCATACAGGCAGCCGACTTTATCCATGCGGAAGCGGTATCGGGCATTACCAAAGACAATTATGCGACGACAAAAAAACTTACCTTCAGGCACAAAACGGCAAAGGTAACGGCAACGCTGACCGCAGGCGCAGGCATAGCAAACATAACAGGCGCAACCGTTACCCTTTACGGCTATACAACCGCGAATGTGAACACGGCGACCGGGGCGCTGACCGTCAGCGGCGGCAGCAATGCGATAGCCCCGTACCAAACCAGCATTTCCTGCACCGCCCTGCTTGTTCCCAGAAGTTACACCAATGAGGATGTCCTGAAAGTTACCCTCGCAGGCAAGGACTATTTCTGGAAGCCCTCCTCGCTCAATCTTGAAGCCGGCAAATCCTACACTTTCGACATAACCGTAGAAAACAGCGCGCTCACGGTTACAGTAACCGCTAACGGCGCACAGTGGGACGCAGGCAGTACAAGCGATGTAACGGCAGTCAGGACGCATATCAGGGACATTCCCGTAGCCTATATTCCCAAGGGGACGTTTATGATGGGCAGCCCGTCCACCGAGCCGAACCGCTATAGTGATGAAACGCAGCATAAGGTAACGCTGACCAAGGATTTTTATATGGGCAGGTATCAGGTTACCAATGCACAATATGCGGCGTTTCTGAACGCTAACAATATCGGGAGCGATGGTAAATGGGCATCCGGATCATATCCTGCCGAAATATTAATCAAGGCGAGCAGCGGCAGTTCCAACTGGGGTCTTAACTGGGACGTCGGTAACAGCAAGTGGGTTCCTGCAAGCGGCTATGATAACCACCCTGTGATTTACGTGACGTGGTACGGCGCGGATGAATATGCCCGTTGGGCGGGCGGTTCGTTGCCCACCGAGGCGCAGTGGGAATACGCCTGCCGCGGCGATTACCCGGATAAGGCCACCGAGGTCAATACCCTGCCTTTCGGTATCGGCACGGGCAGGAAGCTGACAGTCGATATGGCTAATTTTCAGGCAACGTATCCTTACGATTTGGATTATACCTCTCCGGGCAGCTATTATGATGCAACGCAAAGCAGCCTCTACAAAGGGGGGACCACCGCCGTTGGCAGTTATCCTGATGCAAACAATTACGGTCTTTACGACATGCACGGCAATGTATTAGAGTGGTGCAGCGATAGGTACAGCAGCAGTTATTACAATGGCGGGGCTATGACCGATCCTGCCGGTCCTGCTACCGGCTCCTACCGCGTGCTTCGCGGCGGCTACTGGAACTACTACGCTCGGCTTTGCCGCTCCGCGTATCGCGACCTCGGCGATCCCGACGACGCTAGCGACTACATCGGGTTCCGCGTGGTGTGGGTGCAATAGTTCATCGTTCCTTGAGCAAGGTAGCAAATGTCTGAACCATGATTTTTACAGGATTAAAAAGATTTTCAGGATTTTTTTCTTCAATCATGGCAATCATGAAAATCTTATTAAAATCAAGGTTCAGACAATTTTAAAAAGCGTTCTTTGACAGATTGGTTTGCACGAAAATTTCAATGAAAAATTGTTCGTTGAAAGAAAATCCGTATCTTTGCAGTCTTACGGCATTTTATCTATGAAGACAATCGAATTTATATCATCATTAGATGAATACGACCAAAATCGTATTCGCGTGCGGTTGCTAACCGATAATGGTGATTTGACGGATATAATGTATCAATATGAAACCCTTATTGATAATCAATGGATAGCCATTGTTCGTTACGATTGTGCACATGGATTTTTTCATAGAGATGTTTTATTTCCCAACGGTGACAAAGAAAAACAATCCATCGAGATGGATTCATTGAAAACGGCATCAAAATATGCTGAACAAGATTTGAAAGACCGATGGGAATGGTACAGAGAACGATATATTAAAAAAATTAAAACAAAATAATATGACGCACAAAGAAACCGTAGTAAGGAACATCGGCTTGACATTCGATTTTGTAAATTATTTGCTTGATAATGAAGCCGAAATAGAAAAACTTCCGGATAATTTCAAATTGGAATTTAAGGAAAAAGATTTTCCAACATTAGAACGGAAACAGTCGGCATATACTCCTATACAAGGGATAGAAAAGAGATATGCTCGAGTAAAAAATACGTTTGAGTTAGTATAAAAGACTGCATACCCTATCAAAAATCATTAAATTCATATCCGTCATTCCTTATAGGACGTTTCGGCGTTGCCTTGGAGTCTGAGGGACAGGGTTCTACGATATGATTCATTGGAAAAATGAATAAGCTGTAGGAGCATATCGCATAAGCCCATTTTAGCAACAGCATAAAGCGTGTAAACCAGTATATCAGCGATTTATGCGCTTTTTTTTGTGAGTAGTAATGCCCAATTGGTTCATGTTTAATGAAGAGAAAGACATACATATTGCTCCTGTGCACCTGTGTTTTTGCAGGTTGCGAGAGGAACAAGGAGATAGCCGCCGACATCGTAGAGCTGTCGTCGCTTGCGCGAGGCGACGTGGCAAACGTCTGAACCATGATTTTTACAGGATTAAAAAGATTTTCAGGATTTTTTTCTTCAATCATGGCAATCATAAAAATCTTATTAAAATCATGGTTCAGACAATTTTAAAGAGCGTTCTTTGACAGATTGGTTTGCACGAAAATTTCAATAAAAAATTGTTCATTGAAAGAAAATCCGTATCAATTTCAATTTTATTTATATTACAGAAGTATCCAAGTATAATACTAATTTTCTACCTTTCATTTTGTTTCATTTAAATGCAAAGATGGTTAATTCTTTTTTTGAGTTCCTATATTCAGGGTGAACGCATTAAAAATAGACCGTACGGTCTTTAACCCACCCCGTATGGGGTGCAATTTTGATAACCCCGTACAAGCGAAGCGCAGTGCGGGGTAGATGGCTCCCCCTCTCTCCGCAACCCCGTAGTGGGTTGAAGTTCTTTTGCCATTTGATGGAAAATGATTACTTTTGCGAGCAAAATAGATTATTAAATTACTTATTTATGGCTGGTTATCGTCAAATCCTGTATCATATTGTTTTTAGAACAAAGCACAGTCAACAGAGCATCACTCCTGAGCATTCTCGCGTGTTGTATGCTTATATTATGGGCATTATCAAAAATAAAAACTGTACGCTTTTTCGAATCAATGGAATGCCCGACCACCTTCATATATTGTCAGATTTGCATCCATCAGTGGCTTTAGCAGATTACATAAAAGACATAAAAGTTAGCAGTTCCAAATGGATGAAAGAATCGGGATATTTTCCCAATTTTAATGGGTGGGGCGTGAAATACTGTGCGCTAACCTATTCCTACAAAGAAAAAGATGTCATCATCAATTACATCAAAAATCAACAAGAACATCATAAAGTAGAAGTTTTTAGCGATGAAATAAATAGATTGTTCAAAGAAAACGGCATTGATGAGGATGAAAAATGGTTTTGGCAAGATGAATAAATTCAACCCACTTCGGGGTTGCGGGGAGGAGGTGGTGCCTTATACCCCGCACTGCGCTTCGCTTGTACGGGGTTATCAAAATTTAACGCCTTCCGGCGTAACAGCCAAAATCAAAAACCGTAGAATACTTAAATGAAGAAAAAGACATACATATTACTCCTGTGTTTCTGTATTTTAGCAGGTTGCGAGAGGAACGGAGACTTGCCGGATGACACTGTACCGGTAAGTTTCCGCTGTACCGTCTTGGTCTATCTCGGTGTGGACAATAATTTTCGCCCTGAAGCCACACAAAAAATCGAAATCCTGCGCGAAAATTGGAATAAGGCAAATGACGGCAATTTGCTTGTGTATGCCGACGACGGCGACCGTTCGGCATTGATACATATCTACCACAGCGACCGCAAAGGTAATGTTGCCGATACAATCGCAATCTATCCCGATGAAAACTCGGCTAATCCCCAAACGCTTACCCGCGTATTGAACGATGTAAAAAACTATCGTCCTGCCAATTCTTATGGGTTAGTCGTGCTTTCCCACGCTACCGGCTGGCTGCCCGCCGAAATGTCGAAACCAACGCCTGCTTTGCGTTCTATCATTTGGGACACAGGCACAAGCGAAGCAAACAATTATATGGAATTAAGCGAATTTGCCGCCGCCATACCTTACAAATTGGACTTTCTCATTTTCGACGCCTGCTTTATGGGCAGTGTGGAGGTCTGTTATGAGTTGAAAGACAAGGCGGATTACATTGTGGCTTCGCCTGCCGAAGTCGTCTCGCCGGGGTTTGTTTATTCAAGTATGATGCAACATTTATTTAAACCGCAAGCGGATTTGGTGTCGGTGGCGCGGGAGTTTTATGAGTATTACGACAATCAAAGCGGGTTGTATCGGTCGGCTACGGTTAGCGTGGTAAAGACGGCAGAATTGGAAGCGTTGGAAAAAGCCGTATCCGATGCAGTAGAGACGGGGCATGCCCCGTCTCTACAAAACCTGCAATGTTACGGTTACGGAACGCAAAAGATTTATTTTGATTTGGGCGACTGTATTCAAAAGTTCGCACCGGAAAAATACAATGAATTTCAATCCGCGCTTGATAAATGCGTGATATACAAAGCCTGCACCGGCAGCTATTATTCGGCAGGCACGGGTACGATGCAGGTTATCCGCGCGTTCAGCGGGCTATCGGTCTATATCCCGCAAGAAAACTATCCCGAAGCAAACAAACTGTACAAAAGCCTGAAATGGTCAAAAGACGTCCGTAGCAGCCTCGAAAATGAAGATTGATGTAATCTGATGCGCATCTCACAAATCGGAAGTAATAAAAAGAATCGAAAAAATAGACGAGGGCGACGGATGGCAGGAAAAAAACGGAAGGGGAAAGGAGGGGTCGCTCTACCCCGGGCTGCGCTTCGCTTGCCGCGGGGTTACCCAAGTAGAAGACCTTACGGTCTTCCGGGTTCAGCACCTCAATTTAATATTTAGCCATTTTGTTGAATGGGGAAAAGGTTGTATCTTTGCTGCATAAAATTTTAATAGGTAATATTATGGCAACAGCGTTACCGGAAGAAACACATAACAAGGTTCGGTTTATTACCTTTATGATTGCTCAATTTGCCAAAGCATACAAAATGAGCAGGCAGGAGGCATATTCCTATTTGCGTCAATATGGCGGCTTTGATTATCTGAAAAATCACTGGTGGGCATTACACATTGAAAACCCGTTTTGGGTTGAACGCGAAATGTTTGCCGTTTGCCGTAAAAACGGAGGTTTGAGATGAAAGTATATCATGGAAGCGATGTGAAAATTGAAACCATTGACTTGTCCAAATGCAGAATCGGTACTGATTTTGGACACGGTTTTTATGTAACAATATTCCTCAAACAAGCCGAAGACATCGCTGCACGTGTGGCCTCGTGGCACGACACAAGCCCTGTTGTTACCGAATTTGATTTCAGGGAATATGCCTTTGAAGACCCTGATTTCAAGGTCTTGCGATTTGACGGATATACGGATGAATGGCTTGATTTTGTTGTAGCGAACCGCGCAAATATTGCCTCAAAGCAGATACACGATTACGATATTGTAGAGGGGCCGGTTGCCAACGATGATATTGCGGCAAGAATTTTTGATTATTTGAATAATGATGTAACAAAAGAAGATTTTCTTGAAGAACTGCATTTCAAAAAGCCAATGCACCAAATTTGTTTTTGTACAACCGCCTCGTTGCAAATGCTTTCGTTGATTAACAAAAAAAACGATTCAAAAATTATACAGATGGAAGATTTGCTTGTAGAGCAATTAATGCTTGACAATCAAATAGATGAAACACAAGCCGCAGATTTGTTCTATAATTCCAAAACTTTTGGAAAACTTGCAGACGAGAACACCGATTTCTACAAAAAATCGTGGCAGGAAATATATGAGATACTGAAAAAGGAAATCTTGCAGTAGAGACGTAAAATCTTACATCTCCGTATCGCAAAAAGCGTTCTTTGAAAATTTAGTTCGTACTAAAGATACGAACTAAATTTGAATTGGCAAAATAGGCTAAATATTAAATTGAGGTGCTGAACCCGGAAGACCGTAAGGTCTTCTACTTGGGTAACCCCGCGGCAAGCGAAGCGCAGCCCGGGGTAGAGCAACCCCTCCTTTCCCCTTTTGCAGCCGCGTCATGTCGACCGAGCGCAGCGAGTGGAGACATCTACCGATAATCGTTAAACACTAATTGAAAAATTTGTCGTACACCCGTTTTTTGTGTTTGATGCTGTATTTAATTTGCGATAGTATTGGCGTTCTGAAACTATTTTAACTGTGCAGCTGTCGCCCCCGCATAATAAATACTGTTGAACAAGAATTTGAAAGAAGCGTGCGGTTGTCCGCGAAAAGTGATTTCGGGAGCAAAAAGAAATACCTTGCCTTTTCCGACCGGAGCTTCAACAACGGCAGAACCACCATTCAGGTAAAATTGACCCCACGCCCAGCCGCTGCGGAGAGGCTCTGCGTTGGGAAACCACGCTACCGAGTTGACTCCTTTCAGCTTGGCTTCGGGCAACAATCGAAATGCAGGATTGTTGCTGTACATCAAATCCAAATCTTCCGGAATGCCATACGCCACCGGATTGGTATTATCCACTTTTACACGCAAAACGGAACCCGGCACAAAGAATTTCTCACGAGGCAGTCTTTTTACAGCGCCTTCCGAATCAATTTCCGTCAACGCATTCACAAGCGGTAAACCCAGATGATAACCTAAATCCGTTGAGCTGCCTATCGCCAACAAAACGCCGCCTTCTTCAGCAAATTTGCGCAATTGAGGTATCGTTTTTTCTGCGGTAACATTGCCTGTGCGGTCTTTGTATTCATCCGGAACAACATTGTTGTTATTGTCACCTCTTCCTCCTCTGCCAAATCCGGATGCGTCAATGCCAAAGGCAGGAATTGCTCCTCCGGGAAAGATGATTACATCGTATTTCTTTTTCAGATTACCGGCATCCAAGGCTTGCGGATAGATTACATCAAACGGGAAAGGAAATGCCTGTTCCAACAACCAGCGTATCCAACCCGAATCCATCGAACCGCCATAACGATCCCATAAAGCCACTTTTACCGGGCGAATTTTAAGGGCATCTCCCTGCGGTTTGGATGAAACGGCGTCGAAATTCAATCCCAGTTCGTCTGCAAGTTTTTGCAAATGTGCACGGGTGGAAGATTTAGCCGGTATATAAATCGTACCTTCCGGATAGGTTTTATTATTGGCTTTCAACGGAGCCGTCAACCAATAGATTTCTTCGCCACCGGCAAGCAGTCGGGTTGTACCGACAAAGGCGTCATTCACTTGATGACTGAGCAGGTAACCAGCATTTCCGGAACCTTGAATTTTACCTGCCGGAGGAGTAAGCAGACCGGATATTTTTTCAAATGGCCCTTCAAATCCGTCCAGAATACGGTCGAACTGCACGCCCATCTGAAAAGCAAGCGTATAGCCTGCGAGGTCATAAGGCGGTTTGGGAGGACCGCCGGGATACTGCAAATCATTCGGATGATCTTGCGGTTCAAACATATCGCGCAAATGTGGACGGAAAGCTTGCGCCGCTTTTACCACATAAGAGCCTGCCGGATAAGTTTTTCCCGCCACTTGAAAACTTTTGGTTGCCCGATGTACATCTACGCCGGCTTTCAAGAGGGCATTGACAAATTTGGTTGCCGTCAGGAAATCAACTTGATCGGAAGGGATAATATATCCGCGCGGATCTCTTGTTTCCGGAGTTTTCAAGTCATCCAGGAATTTAGATGGAATTCCCCGTCCGAAATAGTTGCCGGACAAGGCAGTCTGCGCATCGGAACTATCCTTTTTTTGTTCTTCTTTTTTTGCTTTAGCATAAGCGGTTTCCAATTCGGTAATGCGCTTGGGCGTCAATGTCCAATAATCCTGACTGCCGCGCTCAATGGAATTTTTACCCATTACATAAATACGATATAAAAAATCTTCACGCATTTTGGCGGCAATATCCAGTATGGCGCGATCGGCGGAGATAACATACTCAATACTTTGACTTTGATGCCATTCTTGCCGGGGACCGATGGGTAAGGGTTGCTCTCCGTTAGGAAGTAATTTTGAGGGAAGCAAAGGAATGCTGATGGGTGTCGGGCTGCCAATAATTTCGTGCATTAAACCGATCTGATTGTGGAAACCTACTGTTGTACGGTCACCGCCATTGAACCAGGTGGAATAAGGAGCTGCATCACGCATTACCGCGCCTCCTTTACCTTCGGCAAGGAAACGGTTATGAACCGCAGATCCAACCAAATCAATACCGATAGGTACCAAGGGGTCGTGGTTGTAATTGAACGGATCGCGGAAAGGAGGGAAGAAAAGCACCGTTCCGGCGGGTCCTGTCTGATGCTGATTGTACATGATCTGCGGAATCCACTCAATATACATTTGACGGTTAATCGCTTCCGTTTCAAGCTGATTGGCGATATACGAATCCCGGTTATTGTCGTGTCCTACATACTTCTGGTACAGGCGCGGAATAGCCATATTGCGCTTTTTGGGATCGCTTTCTTTCATATACCAATCGGCTACCAAATCCATCCCGTCCGGGTTCGCCGGAACCAAAAGCAAAATGACATTGTCAAGGATGCGCAAGGTTTCCGCATCATCGCGACTTAAAAGATCATAAGCTGTGGTAAAAAGCGCCGAAGAGTTAACCGTTTCGGTAGCATGCAAGCCGCCATCAATCCAGACAACTGTTTTTCCTTCAATAGCCAATGCTTTTGCCTCTTCGTCGGTAAGTCCTTCGGCTTTTGCCAAACGTACGGAAATCTCCTGATAGCGTTTCAGATGCTTGTGATTTTCAGCCGAAGTAATAATCGCCAATTTCATCGGACGACCTTCCGGCGTGCTTCCAAACGCTACCAATTGGATACGGTCAGACTCCTTCGTCAATTTTTCCCAATATTGGAGAAGTTGCGTATAGTTGGCAAGAAAATAGTCGTCTCCGACCAGGTATTCTCCGAATCTGGGTTCGGAAATTTTTGATTTCGGCTGATCGGCTGCCGATACATTCATTGCTATGAATGCCGTCAATGCAAAGATGCATGATAAAATACTGTGTTTCATTCTAAATAAATATTATTTTTATGACTATCCGCTATTTTACCCCCAACCCCCTAAAGGGGGCTTTTAGAGCCTGCGAACTTACATGTTTTTGCTACACCAAAGTCCCCTTTGGGGAAACAACGTTCGGCGTTAGCCAATTTAGGGGTAATTTTGCGGATAGTCAATTTATTTTTTCTTAGTCTTTTTTGACTGATCTGTTTCTTTTTGTTGATCGCTTGGCGGTTCTGCTTTCGGAGCTAATCCTTCCGGTCTTTTTCTTGGAATATCAATCACTTTACGATTGTCCAAATCATATTTTTGACCTTTGTGCAAGAAAAAGAAAGGTCCGTTGGAAGCGGTGTAATTTTCTGTTTTACCTTCTTTTCCATCCACAACATGGTTGTTATTTCCTTTTCCCGCAATGGTATTATGGTCGTAAATAACGGCATAAGAATCTCCTATAACTTCCAATGTATCCCGTTGAACGAGGATTGCCGCTGTTTCATCCAATCCGATACCTATGATGTCCGGAGCATTTCTGATAAAATCAACCAAATCGAACATCCTGTTTCTTCTTAAAAGATGTTGATCAATAGCCGAATTTTTCAGGAATCCCAAACCTTGGGTATGATCGCCAATCAGAATATGGGGGCCTGCCGTATCGCCTCTCCAAAGGAAAGAGCCTTGAATAGTTGCCCCTGCCGAACCGCCAATGATCACTCCGCCCCTGTCAAGCACATCCAAAAATGCCTGATGGGTAAGCGTATTCAGATAAGAATCGGCTGTCCGCCATTGGCGTCCGCCTTCAAAATAGACACCGGTAGCCTTTTTTAAGGGTTCGATAAATTCTTCGCTGTTGGCAACTTCCAAACTTTTGGTATGCAGCGTGATTACATTTTCTATTCCAAACCGGCGTTTGATTCCTTCCGCAGTTCGATTGGTTGCCGTATCACCTGCCGCTGCCGTAATCACAACGATATTCGCATTTTCCTTTCCACCTGCCAACTCCAAAAATTTCGCCCAAACATCGGGAGTAAAACCGCTGCCTGCAATGATTAAAGAACCTTTTTCCGGTCCATGACGGGTAGCTGACTTTTTCTTCACAGTAATCGGAGATACTTTGGCATACGCTTCGGAAGAGGGCGAAGGCAATGTAATAGACCTTGGATTTACACCATGTATTTCAGCCCGAATGGAATCCAGGGGAGGAAAAGCCGGAGGAGTTCCTTCTCGTCTTCTGGGAGGTATTGGAATTACTTTCCTGTTTGCCAAATCATATTTCTGACCTTCGTACAAGAAGAAGAAAGGTCCGTTGGAAGCGGTATAATCTTCTCTCACACCATCTACTACGTGGGCATTATTTCCTTTTCCGATAATCGTATTGTGATCATAAATAACAGCATACGAACGTCCGATTACTTCCAAGGTGTCTTTTTGAACAAGGATAGCTGTTGCTTCATCCAAACCGATTCCGATCAAATCGGGCGCTTTCCGGATAAATTCGACCAAATCAAACGCGCGATTTCTTCTTAAAAGATGTTGATCAATGACTGAATTTTTCAGAAATCCCAATCCTTGGGTGTGATCGCCCACCAGTATATGGGCGCCGGAAGTATCGCCTCTCCACAGAAAAGAACCTTGAATGGATGCCCCTGCCGAACTGCCGATAATAACGCCGCCCCGGTTGAGGACATCCCAAAAGGCTTGATGTGTCCGAGTATTCAGGTAAGAATCGGCGGTTCGCCATTGGCGTCCACCTTCAAACCATACGGCGGTAGCCCGTTTCAACGGTTCAAGAAAGGCATCGCTGTTGGCTTCAACTAAACTTTTTGTATGAAGAACAGTCACATCTTCCACGCCAAGTTGCTCTTTGATTCGTTCGGCAGACCGGGTGCTGTATGCCGCCGAATCGCCGAGAGCCGCTGTTATAACCACAATACGGGCATTTTCTTTTCCTCCGGCTAATTCCAGAAATTTTTCCTGAATTTTAGGAGTAGATCCTCCGCCGCCAATGATAATCAAAGAACCTTTTCCCGGTCCGTGACGGGTTTCCGATTTTTTCACCGTAATAGGCGAAACTTGAGCGTGTATATTTGTATAACTGCTTAATATAGCGAATATAACAAGCGATACAATTGGATAATATTTTTTAGCCATACTATTTAATTTTAATTAGGATACGATTAGTCATCGTATCCCGGATTTTGTTTTATATTCGGATTTGCATCAATTTCCCCTTGTGGGATGGCTTGAATCCTTCGGTGGTCTGTTAAAGACACGAGCGGATAGCCGGGATAGCTGAACTGTTGCGCAGGGCGAACAATTTCCCGATTCAACCGGGTGAGGTCGAAGAGGCGAAGTCCTTCAAAAACCAATTCTTTTCTTCGTTCATTCACAATATCATCTATCAGTTGTTGTCCGCTTGAAGTATAACCTGCAAAACCCGGATCGCGCAACTGTGCCAGTTGATTTAAATATTTTAATGCATTGGTTTCATCATTCGTTTTGGCATAACCTTCCGCCAAAGTAAGGATGACTTCCGCATATCGCAGAATTTTCACTTCATCCCGATCACCGTTGGCTGTGTTGCTATATTTATTATTTACAAAAGCTCTTTGGTTGTTTCCCTTACGAATACCGTCCAAGACCAAACTTTTTCTAAAATCCGTTTCGGAATACAAAGTATATATTTCGGCTGCACTCAACAAATCGCCGTAGCCTTCCTGGTTGTACATGTGATCAAGTCCATTGCTACCGAGGTTGCTTGTAATACTCATATTCAATTCGAGGATGGTTTCCAACTTGTTGGTACTTGGTGTTGCGGCAGTCCAATACGAAGTAAATGCACTTTTAGTCGCTGCCAGGGTGAAACCGCCATGGTTTACCACTTCTAAAGCGGCATCACGCGCCGCAGCATAATCGCCTTTATACAATGCGGCGCGTGCTTCAATCGCTTTTACTGCATATTTGGAAATATAATTGGAGCTGGCATCGTGATAGGTCGAAGGAATCGGAGTGGGTGAAATTAATCCGAATGCTGCTTCCAAATCAGAAAAAATATGGGCATACACTTCTTTAACCGTTTGTCTTTCCGGTTTCACATACGGACCGGTTACATAGGTAGGAATCGTTACGACGGGTATGCCGGGGGCATCCGGATTCACGGTGTAGGGAGCGCCGAAAAAATTAACCAATACCAAATTGGTCAAGGCGCGCCAAGCGTAAGCCTCCCCTTTGGCTCGGTCAACAACTACCTGTTGTGAAGCCGGAACAGTCAATTCCGTATAAATAATTCGGTTGGCTTGTAAAATGACATTATAACCTTGCGACCAAATACCGGAAGCGCTTCCGCTATTTTGCGAAAACCGATACGCTTGTTCAGTAAGGAAGCGACCATAATTGGAGGCGCTGATATAAGCATTATCTGCTAATAAATCGCCTAACACATGAACATCTCTGCCGAAAAGCGAAGAACTTTTGGCAGCGCTATACAAACCATTGAGTGCATCTATAATATCGTTGGTCGTTTTGATAGAAGTTGCTGCGTCCACAGAAGTAGATGGCGTTTCATCCAAAAAGCTATCCCCGCAAGAACTCAAAAAAAGGATGCCTGCTATGATGATATATACTATTCTTTTCATATTTTTAATATATAATATTTGTTTTATTCTTAAAATGCAACATTTATTCCCAAGGTAAACGTCCTGTAAATAGGAATTGATACATTACCGGATTCCGGGTCAAAAGGCAACCGGTCATCGTAGGTTTTTGTCCAAAGATTGCTTGCCCGTCCATAGACATACAGTTTACTGAAAGTGCGCAAGTAGGGTTTCAAACTGCGTAATTTGGCAAAATCATATCCCAGAGCCACATTTTTCAGACGAATGAAAGAGCCGTCATAAAGAAACCGTGAAGAGAACGAGTTGGAGTTACTCTGCGTACCACCACCGGCAATGTATATAGGCACATCCGTAACCTGTCCGGGTGTTGTCCAACGATTCCAATATTCACGTTGATAGCTGTTGAACGTGTAATATGCGCCATCGTAGAAACGGGTTGACCAGGAATCAACTACATAATTTCCAAAATTATAATAGAAATCAATATTAAGACCTATTCCCTTATAATTGAAAGTATTGTTAAATCCGCCAAAATATTTAGGGGTAGCCGATTTATAAGGAACACGGTCGGCAGAATCATAATTAGTCGTTGTTTCTGTTTTACTACCGTCTTTGTACCACAATGCCTGTCCGTTAGCAGGATCTACTCCTGCATAGAGACGGGTGTAGTAGGTATAATAATCATAACCTTTGTCCAGATAATAGTTCCCGTTTGCACCGGAAGCATTGCCCAACTTGGTTACTTCATTGTGGTTAAAGGCAATATTAAATGTACTTATCCATGAAAGTTTTTTTGAATTGAGAATGTCGCCTTTAATTATCAACTCAACGCCCCGGTTTTCCATAGCGCCTGAATTTGCGTAGGGTACGGAAGAGAAACCCGTTGTTCGAGACAAGGAAACCGCTTGAATCAAACCGTCAATGTTGTTGATGTAGTAGTCCGGCGTGATGATTAAGCGATTATGAAAGAAACCTAAATCCACTCCGACATCGAATTTTTTCTGCTTTTCCCATGTCAGATCGGGGTTTCCGATCGTATTGTAGTTTTGTCCGTTTCCGGTGGTGTAATTCGATCCGTAACCGGCCAAAGCTCGTGCCGCATAATTGGTTATACCTTGCGCATTACCGGTTGTACCATACGAAGTATGTAATTTGGCGAGGGATAAAACAGGTTGGTTTTTGAAGAAATCTTCTTCGTCAATATTCCATGCGCCACCGATAGACCAGAAGTTACCGTAGCGATTATTCGCACCGAATACGGAAGATCCGTCTCGACGGTAAGATCCATTCAACGAATATTTGTTTTTAAAGTTTGCGCCTAAGCGAGAGTAAATAGCAGTAAAAGAATTTGCCGCAGTACTGGATGAAGCGCCTGTTGTAACTGCCGCATTGGATAACTCAATGAGATCAGGCTGGGTAAGCGGGAAGCCCGTACCGCTACCGGATAAGCTGAATGTTTCCGAACGTTGTGCTTCGTAACCAAGTACTGCCGTCACATAAAAATCATCAATGCCCGGAATAGCGTACTGATAGTCTAATTGATTTCTTGTCAACCAGTTAAAAGACCTTGAATAAGAAGTGCTATTCGATCCCTTGGTTGTTCTCGCACCACCAAAAAGCGGATTCAGGAAAGTTTTGTTCTCTCCCACACTATAATCGCCGCTTATAAAACTTGTGTAAGTCAGTTTATCCCAAATATTCCATTTGATGCTTGCATTTCCTCTCGCCCGCGTGTTGTTTACCGTTCGTTTATCATTTTCTGCAATATATAGCACATTTTGATGCGCGGTATAACCCAAAGGAGTTGTATAATCAATATTTAATGTGCCGTCTTCATTGTAAGCCATTTGGAATGGGCGCAAAATACGAGAAGCAAAAACAGGATTATTCCATGAGCCGGTACCTTCTTCCGGCACATGCTGGAATAAATTTGAAACGTTAATACCGGCATTAAAGGTTACCCGATTGGAAATTTTGTGTTCTACATTCAACAAACCGGAAATTCTTCTCAAGTCGGATTCCAAAATAGTGGCTTCCTGCGTAAAATAACCGGCAGAAGCAAAGATTTTTGATTTGTCATTTCCTCCTCTTATCGACACATTGTATTGTTGTTGTTTCCCTGTTTTGTAAACCAAATCTTGCCAGTCATTGCTTCTTCCGCTGTTGATACCATAATCTTCAACCAGTTTATCAATTTGTGCTTGCGTGTTTCCCGCATTCACAAGACCTTCGATAAATAATTCGGCATATTGTCCGGCATTCAAAGGTTGTCCTGCATCCGGGAAAGGAATAACATGAGTGGAACCCGCTTCGATATCTAATTTTACTTCTGTTTTCCCTGCTTTTCCTCTCTTAGTGGTAATAACGATTACTCCATTCGATCCGCGAGATCCATAAATAGAGGTAGCAGAAGCATCTTTTAATACCGTGATGTCTTCGATGTCATCTTGGTTAATACTGGATAAAGCCAAGCCTCCTGTCGTGATAATCATACCATCTACTACATACAAGGGATTTGTGCTCAGACCGATAGAACCAAGACCTCTCAACCGTATTGTGGGGTTGGCGCCCGGTTGGTTGTTGGGTATCGAAATGTTCAAACCGGCCACTTCGCCCTGCAACGCTGCCAATGGATTCGATACCGGTTTGTTTTCAATGGATGCGCCGCTAATCACGGTAGATGAACCTGTATAGACTTTTTTAGCTTGGGTTTGGTATCCATCGGACACAATTACTACTTCACCCAGCGCATTCACACTTTCCCCCAGTGAAATTGTAATTCTCCCTGCGGGTTTTTCATAAATGTCTATTTCTTCCTGTTTGTAGCCAATGTAACTCACTACGATGGTAGCCGGAAGTGAAGATACAGTCAACTTGAATTCTCCATTCACATCGGTTACTACTCCGGAATCAGACTTTGTATTTTTGAGTGTAATCGTAGCGCCGATAATGGATTCATTGTCGTGCTCATCAATCACTTTTCCCTGTATGGTGATGTTTCCTTGCGCCCTTACAATGGAAATATTACTTCCCAATACCAATAAACAAAGAATAAATTGTAGAAATCGTTTGCGATTTCCAAAAAAATGGAATAAATTTGCCATATCTAAAAGAAATTTTAGTGTAGAGTATCCCTCAATACCTATTGCAGTCGGCTAAGAGGGATACTTGTTTTTTATTGTGAATCAATTATTTGAATAAGATAAGTATTCGTGCCGGCTATCTTCCAATTGCGTTTTCTGAGAAGCTAACGTTGCCTGATCCAGGGTTAAGAATCCGTATTCATGGTTGTATTGTTGTCCGTGAATCAAAACCCAACTGATGAAATTCCGTACTTCTTCATTATTGGAATATTCTTCCGGTATTTGCAATCCGAAGTTTTCAACCGGAATCGTTTCTACTTTAGATTCTTCCAACAAAGTCAACAGCCGGTCGATATTGAGCGATTGCAAGGCTTCTTTTTGTCTTGATTTCAAAGAAAGCGGAACCAGAGATATTTCGGATTTCAATTGCCGCGATTTTAAATCAAATACATAATTTAGCGTATTGAAAGCAATGCCGGTTTCATCTTTTTGAATCGCATTCAATAGATAAATATCATCACCCAAAATCTTTTTCCCTTTAATCCGCTCAAAAGGTTGATCAAAATACTCTGCCAAAGTAACAGCGGTTGGAGATTTGCTGCCGCGTGTATAAACCGTAGCGGTATATTTCTCTTTTTCATCCGGATCGAAATCTTCAGCCAAGATGTCTTTCTCAAAAACCAAATCAATCAAATCTTTTCGCTTCAAGCCTTTGGCTGCTTTTCCCAACAAAGGATTCTGAGGGTTGCTGACAGGCAGAAGTGCGTAACGGCCCACATAAACCACTCTTTCATTTCCGTTTCCGGAAACCGGCTGAGCGATGATATTCAGATTGGAAGCCTTGTTTTCTGTTGCTTGGCCAACCTTAATATGGATGGTAGCATTGGGATTTTCTTTTTTATACTCTGAAATCCATTTTTCAACAATGGAATGTACAAATTTTGTGTCTTCAATATGGATTTCCTGGGCAAAAAGTTTTCCACCGGGAAGCGCTATAATAGCAAATAATAAAACTGTATATACTATTTTTTTCATCGTTTAATATATTTTTTTTAATTATTATATTACAGACATATCTAAAAATTAAATAACGGTACAAAGTTAAGTGGTTCCATTTCCTTTTGAAATACCCTTATTATGGTATTTTTTAACTATGTTTGATCTGGTTTTTATTATTTTTTCTTAATCACTACTTGCCAATAATCACCTGTTTGCGTTTGTTTCAAGATAGTATGCCCTTCTCCACGCACCGAACCCGGAACATTGTTGATCGGTTGCCCGTCGTCCAGGAAAATTTCCAACTCATCGCCCGATTGCATCGTCGATAACTGTATTTTCGTTTGCACAAAGTTCATCGGACAGGCCACACCGCGCAAATCTTTGAACTTTTTGCCAACTTCAGTGGAGGGTTTTTCAGCCGTTACCAACGTTTCTTCTTTGATGGGAGCAACTTTGGCTTGCACATTTTTGAACTGCAAACTGTCGTCCATGTTGCGATACAATTCGATAACGGCATCCGCAAGGGCATAGATTTCTTCTTTTCGGGAAATAAAATCGACATCTTTGCCTTTCCGTGCCAATTCGACTGCCGCCCGGAATTTTTCTTCCACAAAGCCAAATTCGATAAAGTTTTGAATAAACAGGGTAAATGTATCCTCCACTGTTTTAGGTTCAGCGCCGCGAGTGATAAGCAACATCCGCGAAGCGGAATAAACCGTTTCGTAGAGGAGATTATTTATTTTCTGCGGGCCTGTTTCCGTTTCAAGCGATTGTTTGTAGGAATTGATAAAATTCAAATCCAAATCTATCATATCGAACAATCCGGCGGAACATTCGGCAGCGCCTCGCTCTACAATACTGAATACCGTATCGGCTCCCCAATCAAAATAGTAATTTTTATCTTCCTCAAACAGTGGAACATTGAGATATTCCGCCAAAAGCTTCTCTGCTTCTACCCTCCCTTCTTTTTCAAGATAGGCGGCCAGAGAAGTATATTGTGATTGAACTGACTGATAAGCAGTCAATAAACGAACTACAAACCGGGGAACATCGCGTGCGCTGATATTGCCGACCGGTGTTGCCAGGCGAGGCGAATCGCTCCTGCCGGCAGCCAGATAAACCTGATAACCCGGATAAATACGGTTGGTTCGCAGAATTTTACCGGAGAAACCAATGTCTGCCCAAAGTTGCTGTCCGCAAGAATTAGGACAACCGGAAATATGAATGCTTACATCTGCTAACTTGTCCAAATTCAAAGAACTACGCAACAATTCACGACGAATTGCCGTAGCCAAGCCTTTGGATAATCCAATACCCAAACGGCAAGTATCTGCCCCCGTACAGGCAACAATATTGTTTGCCAGCAACGGAATAGAACTATCCGGCACCACCTCTTTAATGAGTTGATAAAGTTCCGGCAAAGCCACAGCCGGGATATTGCGCAATTGAATATTTTGCCCGGTAGTAAACCGGAGCGTATGTTTTCCGAAACGGGAAATAAACTGCAATAAATCTTTTAATCCGGCAACTTTTTTATTGTCCGTTAAAGGCAGATTGCCCAAAACTATCGGCACTAAAATACTGCTGTAACCGTCTTGTTTTTGCGCAGTCACATATCTTTTCTTCCAGTTTTCGTATTCGGTATCCGTTGCAATAGCTGCCGAAAGTGTATAATTTACCGGTTGCGTTTCTACTGCCTGTTTTTCTAAAACAAATGCAGGAGTGGTTTTCTTGGCATCTTCGTAATAGCCTTTAATCAATTTAATCGTTTCTTCTTCACCCAAGCGGTAAAAAATATAGCGGATGCGCGCTTTGTGTTTATTTTTTCGATTTCCATGGTCGGAAAACATTTTTTTCAGCGCTTCCGCCACGACAAAAAGTTCGTTTTCAGGAATAAAATCGGAAAACAACCAGCCTACCGAAGGTTTGGAACCGCCGCCACCGCCAACATAAACCCGGAAACCTCTTTGTCCATTTTGTATTTTAGCGACTAATCCCAAATCGTTGATGCCGGCATAGTCAATTTGTTTATCATCCGACGAAAAAGCGATTTTCATCTTCCGGGGAAGCAAATACGAATCCGGTTCGGCAATCAGTTTGGTAGTCAAAGCCATAGCGTAAGGTGTAGTATCGAAAACTTCGTCTTTGGAAATACCGCTGTTGGAAGAAACGAGAATATTTCGCACCGTATTACCGCCGCCGCCTTTGGTCGCCAATCCGATTTCCTGTAATTCGTTCAAGATAGGTTCCACTTCATCCAAGTTTAAATTTTGGATTTGAATTTCCTGACGGGTAGTAATATGCAGTAAATCGGATTGATGTTTTTGGGCTATATCCATGATTTGGAGCAATTGTTCGGGAAAGATAACGCCTCCGGTTGTCCGGATGCGCGACATATACACTTCATCTTTCCGCTGTTCGTAAATACCCATAGGCACCCGAAACGCTTTGAACTGAACCGTTTCGATTTTTTTTGCTTGATATTCTTTCGCTAAATTTCCGAATTTAGCAATATCTTCTCCTAATGCAAGCGGCAATTTATACATGATAATCCTGATTTTTTCAATATGAATAAGGTTGCAAAAATAGAGCGTTTTCGGTTTTTTTGAAATACCATGTATAGGGTATATTTTCAAATTCGTTCTGCTTTCAACAAATCATTGGGTTAAAAAATCAAATCAACAACACAAATTATTTACAAATTTTAACAATCACTTTTGAAAAATGGGGGTTTTCGGACAGACACTAAATAAGATTACAAAAGACAAATTGTACGGCATATCAAAAAAATTGTATTCCGAAAAGGACGGTCTGGAAAAATATTTATCCCGCAAGACCTGTGAACTGTTTGATTTACAGGATAAAATCATACTTTACGATTTGACCAATACTTATTTTGAAAGTCGCATGGCAAACAGTAAAAAAGCCAAATTCGGTCGCAGCAAGGAAAAACGGAGCGATTGCAAGCTGCTTGTTTTGGCGCTGGTGGTCAATAAGGACGAGGCGAGCGAAGCGCATTTACATCTTGGGTTGCTGGCGTACTGGCTTGTGAACACTGTCCGCCACAGGTTAAAGCAGCAGGGAATCCACAGCGAATGGCGCGAAATCGTGCGGGTAATGAACACGCAAAAAGTGGTAACCACCTGCGTTGAAAATGATAAAAACCAGATTGTCAGGATACGCCGGTGCAGCGAACCGAAGGAAAAAGTTATGCTTATCTATCAGGCCTTAAGCTACCGACAGGCGCCATTTGTCCGGAAAAAATCCGTAGTGCCAAAATCGGAAAATCTCAAAAATAACACGACTGAATCTGTGAGGATTATGAGTGGGTAATTGCAATGTGGGTTAAAATTGCCGGTCATGGCGATCAAAAACGTTTTACGGTACGGAAAATGTCGGATAATGTAGGTGTTGAACGTATTTTCCCGTTGAATTCACCGTTTATCGACAGTATTGTTTTGAACAAAGTAGGCAAAGTTCGCCGAGCCAAATTGTATTATTTGCGTAAGCTTACCGGTAAGAAAGCGAGAATCAAAGAAAAAAGAGTTTAAGGTGAGATTTTGATTTTATTTTAAAATAGGTAGAGGCTGTCTTGAAAGGGCAGCCTCTTTCTATTCAGATACGAACGATTGCTTTATTCAACCAATACTTTCGCTTTTATTTTCGATGTTGAAATAATAAATATTCCCTTGGAAGGTAAATGTACTTGTTGTTCAACATCATCAATGATACTTCCCCGGATAATGGCGTTCCCTAAAATGGAGTAAACGGCATATTGTTCTCCCGGATCAAGCCCTCTGATGAAAATCGTTTGATTACGGACATAGACTACAATGCTTCGTTTTTCCGGTTGATTTACGGCTGTTCCATCGTTTATAACAAAATACTCGAAGACAGCAATTTCACTGTCCGTCATTCCTTCTTTCACCGCCATTGCCTTGATGGTAATATCTTCCGCAATAACAATCGCCTGACTATACGCCAACGCAGCAGGGCCGGAAGGCAATGAACCGTCGAGGGTGTAAAGAACCGTAGCGCCGTCCGTCGGTGAAGAAAGGCTCACGGTTGTGTTCTTTGCAACCGTTGACCCCGAAGGCAGGGACGCAACAGGTATTTCCACTTGCTGGATTACCGGCGCTTCTACAAAGTATTCAAATACGGCGATTTCACTGTCCGTCATTCCTTCTTTCACCGCCATTGCCTTGATGGTAATATCTTCCGCAATAACAATCGCCTGACTATACGCCAACGCAGCAGGGCCGGAAGGCAATGAACCGTCGAGGGTGTAAAGAACCGTAGCGCCGTCCGTCGGTGAAGAAAGGCTCACGGTTGTGTTCTTTGCAACCGTTGACCCCGAAGGCAGGGACGCAACAGGAGTTTCCACCTGCTCCGTGACCACAGCCAAATTAGTTGATACATTGATGGTTGTCGTTGCCGTCAAATCCGTTTCTTCAAGCGAAACCACAATTACGGTAGTTCCGGGCAGTTCACTATCGACTTGAAGCCTTGCTTTGCCATCCTCATTCAGGACGGCTTCGCCTGTTACCGTAGCAATGGAGGAAGAAACCGACCGCGCAAACACTTTCTTTCCGGCGGATGCTTCCTTCGGTTCGACCGACACATCCAAATAATCTTTACCGTGAAGCGCCATATCCAAAACAGGCGTCAGTTGCATTGATTTCACTTCCTTTTGGATTTCTATCTGTTGAACAAAGTCTTTTTCCATTTCAATGCCGGCGTAGCTTTGTACTTCCTTTTTTACGGTCAGAATCACTTCATCGGTTATTTTAAACGGCGTTTCCGGAACAAAACGAACTTTCGAGACGAATTGACCGCTATTGTTTGCCGGATTTGTTTCCGCATTAAGGAACTTAATTGTTCCCGGTACACCCGTTCCGTTGCGTGTAACGGTAATCAAATCCGTTGTCATCGTAGCCGGCAGCATGAATTTATCAAACAAGATATTAATACCGGTTTCGTAACCTTGCACTTTCCCGACATGAGGCGGTACGGCATGTACCATCGCAATATTGACATCCAATTGCGGCGGCGGAACAGGCAACCATTCGCTGTAAACCGTTTCGTAACCTTCTTTTTCGTATTTCACCTGCCACAAGCCTTGCGGAACATCCCAACCGTATTCGCCATATTCATTGGTGAGTTGCGGGTTGATTTGATTGTGACTTTCCGCATCCCACAAAACTATTTTTTCTATGGGATCTCCATACATATCTTCTTCCCATACTTTAGCGTAAATACTTGCAGTTACATCTTGTAAACGGTTTGAAGAAACGGCCTCGTAAACATAACCGGAGGGATCAAGAACAAATATAACATTCAAATTGCAACTATTACTAACAATATCTACAAACAGGTCATTAACATCCTCACATGTAGGATTGTGTTCGATTATAAATATTGCATATTCAATTATTTGCCTGTCAATACTTTGCCTTGCTTCGTCATAAATACGGAATACGCTCGTATTAGTACATCCCCTGTCCTGATATATCTTGTAAGCTATTTCTAATCGCTCCTTGAGATTTTCTAAAGATGCTTGTCCCGCAAAGGGGTGAGGATTTATATTGATATTCCTTGTCTCAAAATTTTCAGGCAACATTTTTGTAGAATACCTGACAGTTACATTTACAGGTAAGCTACCACTGTTTGGAAATGCATCCACAACTACCCACACCTGTCTTACATTGTCGTAAGAAGCAGGAAGACTTACCACATCTCCTGATGACATCCGGACGTCTAAATATACATCAGAAATCAAACTCGAATCATTTTTCGTAAATTCAATCTTAAATGTAAATTTAGGATAAGCAGGCCAATACCAATATAGCGCAGCCGCATTGGGTGGATCCAGAAAATCAAGAACCGTAACGTATTCACATAAATCTTGTGAATTGGCCGGATGTGCTGTATTAATCATCGTTACCTTTGAAACTTCAATCGCTTTTTCATAAAACACCGTTTCTTTTGTTTCCGTCCATACGGTTACTCCTTGCGGGGTAAGTATTTCCGCTTGAATATTATGGAATGAAAATAAATCCGGTTCGTTCAACGGGCAACGTATCAACCAGTTGCCGTTAGGAAAAGCCGTAGTTTGCCCAATCAGCGCCCCATTATCATAAACCTTCACCAACGATCGGGGCGTAACGACTCCCCGCACCGGTATCGTTTTTTGCGCCGTATAATTCGGTACAATGATACTTAAGTTTTCTGCCGAAAACCATGCAGCTCCTATCGGTTGCCGGATGGTTCCGCCTTCCAGATCAAATTCCACAAAGCCATTGGAATAATAAGCGCCTCCTTCGATCGGAATGATACAGAAATGAACCACATCCGGCTTGTTTGCCAAAGGAACAATGAGCTGATTGTTGTTAAATGTATATCCGCCGAAAACACTGCCTCCGACCATCACCGAACCGGCAACAAAAGTACTGTTCTCCGGAATATCCACTATCAATTTTACGTTACTGATTTTATCGCTGTAATCTTCCTTGAAGTCGATTTCACCGCGAAGCGTCACATAATTGCCAATCGCAATGGTTGTTTTATTGACGGAAAACAAGGTTTTGCTACCGGTATAGTATAACCGCTCTTCGTCCAATTTGGGAATCGTCGGAATGGCTATTTCCTTAATCTCGCCGCTCTTTACTTCGACCGTTTGAAGAACATAATCCGTATTCTCTACCAATTGGGTGGAAGCAAAAGCCGACAGGTGTTGAATGGTATTGAAAAACAGACTGTTTCCCATGGAAACCAATTGATAGTTTCCGTCTGCCAATTCCCCTGTTTTCAGTATTTTATTAACGTAATCATATTGCGCTATCCGGCGACCGATAGAATCATATACAATTCCTACATTCGCTTCGTTTTCACTTTCGCCGTATGCCGCTTCAATCAATCCGTATTGTAAAATATTGAACGTAGCATTTAGCTTGTTGCTGTCATTGACGATAACCGTACTTTGTACCGGCTTAAATTTATTGGTACGGCTAACGGCAGTGATGTGAATTTCATCGCCCTGAGCAACCGGATCATTCAGGAAAATAAGGGGATATTGAATTTCCGTATCCGCGATTACTGTGCCTTTTGTAACATTAAACAGGTCGTATCGGACGTCTTCATAATCGGGATACCACTTTTCCGCAACCGGTGTTTCACCGGCTTTTACACTGTGCGTATATGTCATATTTAATGTTATGCCGGCCGGCCGATAAAATTCATGGGTAAGGACACTGCTCCACTGTCCCGCATCGTCTTTGAAGCGATACGAAACCGTGTTAATCAATTTTTCAACCGAGCTGCAATTGACACTGTCCAAGAGGACAAAAGTTTGCTCGTTATTTATTTCGGCAGTAAATTTTTTATCGTATTCATCATTTATCCAATATTCGTAAGCCACCAACTTCTTGGGAATTACCGGTGAAAACCTTTGAAAATACTGACTGACGGTCGTACTCCAGTTTCCATGGCTGTCTCTGAAGCGTGTGTTAAAAACGTGCAATCCTGCGGACAAATCATTGAAATCGAGGGTTGCTGTTGTTGCATAATTGGCCGAAGGCGCAATGTTCCGGACAACACGCTGTGAATAGTTGTCGTCTATCCAATATTCCGACAACACAATTTTGTTTCCTTGAGGCATTTCCGGCAGTTTTTGAAAATACTGACTGACGGTTGTACTCCAGCTTCCATAGCTGTCTCTGAAGCGCGTGTTAAAAACGTGCAATCCTGCGGACAAATCATTGAAATCAAGGGTTGCTGTTGTTGCATAATTGGCCGAAGGCGCAATGTTTTGGACAACACGCTGTGAATAGTTGTCGTCTATCCAATATTCCGACAACACAATTTTGTTTCCTTGAGGCATTTCCGGCAGTTTTTGAAAATACTGGGAAATGGTGGGCGTATATGCTCCCGTTTGGTCTTTGAACCGGGTGTTGAATGTATGGATTCCGGCGCTCAATTGTTCGCAAGGAATCATTGTTTGCCAGCGATAAGTAGCAGCCGGCACTATTGGGGCGCTCGCTTTAGCTGAATAATCATTATCGAACCAATATTCATATCCCGTCAGTTTGTTTTGTGCAGGCAAACCAACTCCAACCCATAGCATACACAATAAAAACAGTAATTTTTTCATTGCTTTTGATATTGAAGTTATTTTATCTATCCTGAGCAGTTACGACAATCTCTACCGACAGTTTTCCTTCTGCATCCGTTCTTGTGGAAATAACGCTTTTGCTTACATGCGGATTAAAGGGTAGCGCTCCGGCTTTATACGGTCTCGTACCGCCGTAAATACCGATTTCGGTACCATACATTCCTGCCGTTTTGCAAGGGCTTGACGGTTTGAGTTGCAGATTTTTAGGAATGTCGTTAATATTTTCTCCTACAAAGGTGTCCGCATCGGACTGATTCATTAAATTATTTTCTCCAATATCTGTTCCGGCAGGGAAAGTATAATTCCCCCTGAAAGCATTATTATTAAAAGTATTATTGCCATTCTCGCCGTGAGAGCCAGCAATAAAATTATTTTCGAAAATACAAAGAGATCCTGAAATATTTCCTCCTATCACATTATTTATAATAAAAGAATTTCGCAAATAGTTAATTCCACCGGATACTTTATTGTTTTCAATAAAGCATCCTGAAGTATTATTTCCGGATATCCATGCATTATTATTTTCCCATATATTTATGTTATTACTTTCATTTAGATTAATAGTACCAATATTGTTACGTAAAATGATTATGTCGCTTACATTTTCTGACACAATAGAACCCAATTGACAACCGGTTATTAAACTTCCATCAGATCCTTCGCTAAACTTCACACCTCCATTATCCAATATGGTAAGATGTTGTCCGCCAATGGAATCCATATCCCAGCCGACACCAATCAATGCCAGTTTTTTATCAATTACCAAGTCCTCTTGAAGTTGGATAGTAATACCCGGCAAATAAATCGTATCTCCGGCAGCCGCTTGCTGAACCGCCGTTTCCAGATCGTTGTAGAACGCTGTTTTTGTTCCGTTCTGCACATTAAACTTTTGTTGCGCCTTACTTTCTGTTACAAAACAAATTGCGATTACCGCAATTAAAAAGAAATTTGTTCTCATTGTGTAAAAAATTTTATTTTTGTGTTTTATAATATATCATTTCTATCGAAATGCAAAGATAGTTTACTAAAAAATAACAACCCATACCCACTTTTGAGTGTTTTTGTTTATTTTTTTTAAAATACCGGCTTCCTGTATTAACAAAAATAAATAATAAAGCCGTATCTTTGTCCGGAAAAATAATAAAATCAGACTTGTATGAAGACCCGTACATTTTATATAAAACACAGGCGTTTTTCTATTCATTTACGGCACCTGCTTTTACTTGTATTCATGCAGGTATGCGGCGGAGCATCGGCGGCGGACAACAGATGGGACGATTTCACGCGCTACTGCGATTCGTTGAAAAATATACTTCACACCCAAGCCCTTACGGAAAGGCAGGAATTGGAAATACTTGGTGAGATTATCTCAAAGTATGCCAATTTCGATATGGACAGTACGATTGTATATGCCTCTAAAATGATAAATCTTGCCCACAAACTGAAAGAGTATAAAACAGAGGTGGAGGTCGGGTATCATCTGGGAGCCGCATGGTGCTTTAAAGGCGATTATGACAGGGCATTGAGTTGTTTTAACAATGCGCTGGAAATTGCCGTAAAACAAAAGGATAAAATGTTGGAAATAGGTGCACTTACGATGATTGCTTTTAACTATGTAAAACAGGGAAAATACAACACCTCTATTGATTATTATCTGAAAAGCCTGAAACTAAACGAGCAGGATGATGTGTGGACAAATGCATCGGAAGAAGAAAAGAAATGGCGGATAGACAACGAAATAAAGATATTAACCAATCTGGGGGAGATTTACCGGAAACTGAATAATCCGGACATGGCCATCCTGTACCTGGACAAGGCTGCCGAAGCTATGGCTTTTAGTACACATCAGATAAGGATGTCGCATATTTATATTGAGTATGCGCAAAATTATTTAAATAGGGGCGATATGGACAAAGCGCTCGAATATGCCTTGAAAGCGGACAGCATTGATGCAATAGTACAATACAGAATAACAAATAATCATCAGACGCAATGTATGCTGGCAAGTATTTACCTGCAAATGAACGATTACGACCGAGCTTTGCAACATGCCGGCGAAGCCATGGCGCAAGCCGGTATCCTGAACGACAACAATTTGTATTTAATTACAGGGAAGATTTTGTCCGACATCTATCTGGCGCAGAAACGCTATATCGAGGCGGAAGCCGAAGCGCTCAAGGCCTGGCAGGCCGATTCGACCAATATAGACGAATCGCGCGCCATCGCCCACAATATCGCACTGGCGAATGTTTATCTGCACAATCCGGACAAGGCGGCTTACTACCTCAAAAAATATTCGGAACTGAACAACCAATATTCCGAAAAAGGTTTTCATACCACCGTGTCCGATTTGGCTATCAAGTACGAAATCGAAAAAAAGGAAACACATATCGCTTCCTTGGAAAAAGATAAGAAATTATACACGGGAACGGGTATTGCGTTTGCCTTCGCGTTTTTGTCTGTTATCGGTATGCTCCTGTTTCGCCACCGGGCGATTGTCAGGAAGCATCATTTTTCGGAACTGAAAATCAAACAGTTAAAACAGGAGAAACAGTTAGTCGCTACACAAGCCTCCCTCGACGCTGAAACCACTGAACGCAGCAATCTGGCGCGCGACTTGCACGATGGTTTAGGAGGCATGTTATCCATTATTTTATTAAACCTCAAAGAGATCAAGTCCTGTTCATTATTGGGAGATTCAGACTTGCTCCGATTCAGCTGCGCCTTGGATACATTGAATAAATCCATCGTGGAACTTCGCCGGATAGCCCACCACTTGATGCCGGATTCGCTGGAACGCTACGGTCTGAAAACGGCGATTGAAGACTTTTGCAAGTCTATTCCCCATGCCGGTTTTCAATATTACGGCGACGATTCCCGTTTGGATAAATACTTGGAGGTCATGCTTTACCGTTGTTGCTACGAATTGGTAAACAATGCAATCAAACATGCCCATGCGGGAAACATTTACGTGCAATTGGACATCGACGAGTATTTGATTTCGCTCAACATCCATGACGACGGCGCCGGATTTGATCCCGAAACCGTCCGGTACGGTGCCGGTATTAACAACATTCGTACCCGCATTGCTTCCTACAACGGAACAATGATCATTCTTTCGTCGCCGGACAACGGAACGGAAGTGAACATCGAAATTGAAAATTATCAACAACAACCGGAAATAAAACAAAAATCGTTATGATACAAGTACACATCACCGAAGACCAAAAAATGATGGTCGAATTTCTGAGCGGATTCATCAACGCATCGGGCATTGCTACCGTGAGTGGAGCATCCTATACATTGGCCGAATGTAAGGAAGCCCTGAAACAGTACACCCCGGATGTATTGTTACTCGATGTCGGTTTGCCCGATAATAACAGCAACAATTTTTGTGCCGGAATATGCAGGGAATACCCCGGAATGAAAGTCGTTATATTCACGATGCACAACGAATATTCGATTGTCCGGCAAGTATTGGAGGGTGGCGTCCGGGGCTATATCCTGAAAGATTCCAAGTCGGAAGAAGTAATTGACGGCATCGCAGCCGTGATGCGGGGCGAAATTTTCCTTTGCCGGGAAATAGAAGAACTGATAAAACAACGGTCCAAAGCCCCGGAGACGCCCCTGCGTCTGACCGCCAGAGAAAAAGAAGTGCTGCAATTGCTGGTCGCCGGCTATACCAACCAAGAAATTGCCGACAAACTGTTTATCTCCGTCAAGACAGCAGAAGGCCACCACAAAGTACTGAAAAGGAAGTTTAAAGCCAAAAATACCGTAGTTATGACGAACATGGCGAAAAAAATGAAACTGGTGTTGTGAGGGGAGTGCTTTAAAACAAAAACAGGCCCACTCAACCAAAGTTGACTGAACCTGTTCAAAAAAACGGCAGCGACCTACTCTCCCACACGCTGTGCAGTACCATTGGCGTGGCCGGGTTTAACTTCTCTGTTCGGG
>BNTV01000052.1 GCA_025996865.1 Bacteroidia bacterium | reverse complement strand
GTTTGTTTAAAGTTTGAGATTATTAATAATGATAATTTTAATAATTTGTAAATTAAATAATTGTGAATAATTTTCTTTCTGTATTGAAGTTTATATGGCAAATTATCTCTAAAATTATTTGCTATGTATTGTCTGTGCTTATATTCTGTTTGACAAAACTGAAAGATTTGTTGGTGCCAAATGAAAAGCAAAAACCGCAGTCCGAATATATGAACAAGCAGGATTTGTATGCTTGGATTGATGAATATTTTAAATCAAAACCGGTAGAAAAGCCGACTGTAAAAAACATTTCTTTTGATGATGCGCCGATAGAAAACATTACAGAAGAAACAGAAATGGAAATACCGCCTCAGCCTTCTCAATACGAAGTTCCGTCTTTGGATTTGCTTACCTGTTATCCACAAGAAAGTACTGAAAATATTACTGAAGAAATCGAGAGCAAAAAGCAAATTATCAAGCAAACACTCGGCGATTTCGGTATTAGCGTAACCGATATTACGGCGACAGCTGGCGCAACGGTAACGCTCTATGAACTCGTTCCCGCTCGCGGTGTCGCCATTGACAAAATTACAAACAAAGACACCGAAATTGCTATTGCTTTGAAAGTTGAGGCAGTTCGTATTATCGCCCCATTCAAAAATCGGGGTACGGTGGCTATCGAAGTGCCAAACGAAAGCCGCAGCATTGTCGGCATAAAATCACTTTTGGAAGGTGCTGATTTTCAAAATTGTACCTGTGAGCTTCCTTTGGCAATCGGGAAAAGTATTGACGGACGAACAAAAATAATTGATTTAACCGAAATGCCGCATATTTTGGTAGCGGGTGCAAGCGGAAAGGGGAAATCAGTTGGACTAAACGCAATGATTATCTCGCTGCTTTATAAAAAACGCCCCAAAGAGTTGCAGTTTATACTTTTTGACCCCAAACGACAGGAATTGGATATTTACAAAACACTCAAAAAGCAGTTTTTAGTAAAGATTCCCGATGTACAAAGTGCTGTAATTATTGACGATAAAGACGAAATCACAACTGCGTTGAATTGGCTGAAAGAAGAAATGAGCAGTCGCAGCAAATTGCTTGCCGACAGCGGCTATTGCAAAACTTTGAAGGAATACAACGCAAAAACGAGTAAAAAACTGCCCTACATTGTGGTAATGATTGATGAATTTCCTGATATTCAACAGAGTAAAGAAATAGAACAGTTGCTTGTTTCACTTTCTCGGAAAGCGCGGGCTGTTGGCATTCATTTTATCATTGCCACGCAACGCCCTTCGGCAAAGACCATTACCCGCGAAATTACCTCCAATTTTACCGCTCAAATTGCCTTCAAAGTAAGCAAACAAGTTGATTCTCAAATTATTTTAGACAATAGTGGTGCTGAAAAACTGATTGGCAAAGGCGATATGCTCTTTTCTTTCAATTCGGAAATAGAGCGATTGCAAGGGGCGTTTGTCAGTACGGATGAAGTGAAAAATGTAGTGGAATTTATTGGAAAATAAAGATAAAACCTTCCGTAAAAGGGCGGAAGTAAAGCAAAAAAAATATGGCAATGAAATATTGTGAAGAGCATAAAATTTATTATGATTATAATGACTCTTGCCCTGAATGTGGCAAGTTTGGAAAGATTGCCGGTAAAATCATTGGCAGTATCATTGGGGGAGGTATTGTTGCAGTAGCGACGGCTGGAAAGAAAATAAATGATAAGATAAAAGAAGATAATGTTAGAAGCAAAGAACGACAAACTGCGATAAACAATAGGCAAAGTGATATTGTAGAAAGTTCTTGTAAAATAGCAGAAAATGATATAAAGCATTTAACCCCTTATGATTTGTGTATCAAAGCCAATGATTTATTCAATTCAAAAAGATATGCAGAAGCCATTATCTATTATGAGCAGGGAATAAAACTATATCCTAACGAAAATACATTTTGGGGAAATAAGGGTATGGCTTTGGAAGCCATTGGAAGATATGCAGAAGCCATTTCTTGTTATGACCAAGCAATAAAATTAAATCCAAATTCAAATTGGCAAAGTTTTAAAACTAATGCTTTGAAATTACAACGAAAAAATAACATATTATGACAAAGAAAATTTTTAAATTATCAGTTTTAAGCGTTTTAACGCTGTGTATGGTGGCTTGTGGCGAAAAACAAATTCCTAGATTTTTCAAAGAAATTCAGACATCAGCCATTGCTATTCCTGTGGAGAAAGACAAGTATTTACCCTTTGAAGTAGAATTTGATGTTCTGGAAGGAGAAAAACCATACGTGCAATATATCAGCAGAAATGGTGATAGGCGTAACAAAATTTTCATCCATTATTCGCACTTAGAAAACGATGAGGGAGACAATTCAATTATCTATTTCTTCAACGATGAAATTGATGAAAAAAATTATGGAGTATATCAGATTCGTGTCAAATACAATGAAATAGTAAAATTGCGTTATGTAAGCAAAGATAAGACAACGAATGTACCATATAGTGTTGGCGATTACGCTGATTTAGACAAAATGGTACGCAATTATTATTATCATCAAGTTTTCGACAATATCTCGTATGCAGTAGCAGTAGCTGATAAGAAAGGATACTTGCCTCTCCAAATGTATTTCACTAAAAACGGAGATGCCTATGTCCGTTATATTGACAAAAAAGGTAAACTTGGAGATAAAATCATATTGCATTTCAAATTCATAGAATATCAAGAAAATGAAGAAGGTGTTTCACTCCATTTTGATGATGAAATTAATGGAACAAATTATGGCGAATACACTGTTTGGGTTGATGATAATAAAGTTTCAGGTATTTTTTATATGAAAAATCAAGATTATGATAGCGCTATTCATTATTCAATTACAAAAAGTATAAAGCGTAAATAGCAAAATGAGAACTCTCTCAAAAATACTAATATCTTTGTTGTTAATTACATTTCTGCTACTAAACCTGCACCAACTTTGGTTTGCAATTCTTTGGCTTGTAAAGCATTTGTCTTTCTACAAATGGTTGGGCGTGGGCATTGCAGCGTATTTTGTTTTGCGCCTGCTATTTCGCAAAAATGAGGAGTGGCTGCAAACACAAACGCACGAATGGACACATGTTTTTGTCGCTTTGCTCTTTGGGCATAAAATCCACTATTCTTATGCACAGGAAGGCAGCGGCGAAATGAGCCACAGCGGGCGTTTTGGCGGATTGTTTATTTCGCTTGCGCCCTATTGTTTTCCGATTTTTACCTACCTTTTTCTGTTAATGCGCATAATCGGCTCGTGGCAATCGCTCTACATATTCGATATTCTGATTGGTTTTACTGCTGCTTTCCACGCGCATTGTTTCCGCAAACAAACCGGCCCATACCAACCCGATATTCAGGCGTATGGATTACCGTTATCATATCTGTTTATTACAGCGTTTTTACTTTTTAATGCTTGTGTGATTGTCCTTTCGGTAAAAATGGGCATTGTCAATGCTTACGAACGGCTTATTTCGCAATATTGGAAAGATATAATAATGGTTTGGAAGTCTTTTTCATGAGGTATTATTAAGAAATAAGTGGTATAGCAAAACCGAAGTATATATTGGCATTGACTTAAAAATTGTGTGTGTTTTAAAATATGATTATTTTAGGAATAATTTTGCGTGATAGCAAATAATGTATTAATTTTGTCATGAGTTATTTGAAACAATAGTAAAACACAGCAAACAAAAGCAGTTCGCTCATTTCTATATCGCTACCCATTTACTCCTTTCTTGCAGGTAAAATTGTGTTTTTTAGAAGATTGCACAGAAATTTTTCGTACATTTGCAACTAAATAATAACCCAAGTTTAGTAATCATGAAGTGTTCGAGGCGTACTTTCATTAAATCGGGGCTGTTGATAACAGCCGGAGTCCCTTTGTTGCAGGGATGTGTGTTGAGTAATAATAAGGAAGTCAGGGATGAGTTGTTTGAACTTTTTCGCAATCCTCCCGTTACTTCCAAGCCTTTTGTCAGGTGGTGGTGGAACGGAGATAAATTGTCGGCAAAGGAAATACTCCGTGAGTTAGACATCATGAAGGAGGCCGGTATTGGTGGAGTGGAAATTAATCCGATAGCCTTTCCCGGAGGCGACGATTTAGGTATTTCTTCCCTTACATGGCTTAGCCCGGAATGGATAGAAATGGTGAAAGTCGCCCTGAAAGGAGCGGATGAGCGGGGTATTATCTGCGATATTATAGTGGGTTCGGGATGGCCTTTCGGAGGCGAGTTCCTGCAGCCCGAAGAACAGACTCAGTTACTCACGTTGGCAGGGAAGAAAGTAAAAGGCCCCGGAAAGATTCTTCTCAAGGTGGAAGACTTCCTGAAAGAAGCCTCGCCGGAAGTAGGCTTTAAGTTCCAAGGCGCCTCCAGCGAGATTTACTCCATCTGCTTGGCGCCTGTGGAAATGAATGTCTTTAGCCCGGCTCAACCTGTTCCGTACGAGAAGGGAAGTGAAACGTTTACCGTTGAGGTTCCTGAAGGTGAATACATAGTGTATGCTTTGGTGAAGGTGACCGGTTTTCAATCGGTTATCAATGGCGCTCCGGGAGCAGCCGGTCCGGTGCTTAACCATTACAATGGAGAAGCTGTGCAAAAGTTCCTGAATCGCATGTCGGACAATCTTTTCCCTGCCATCAAGGATTTGAAAGGTTTTCGGGCCATGTTCTGTGATAGCATGGAACTGGAAGGCGCTAACTGGTGCTACGATTTCCCGGAAGAGTTTAAACGCCGCAGAGGATATGATGTTGAACCTTTTTTGCCCTTTCTCCTGTATAAAGTGGGTCACATGGGTCATGCCGTAGAAGGGACGGTAGCTACCGTTTTGACCGGCGAGGCAAAAGAGGCGGTAGCCCGTGTACGTTACGACTTCTTTGTTACCTGCATGGATATTATGCGCGACCGATTCCTGATACCCTATACCGAGTGGTGCCATCAGCATCATTTCAAATCAAGAATGCAGGCTTATGGACGGGAGTTTCATCCCTTGGAAGCATCGCTTCAGGTGGATATTCCCGAATGTGAAACCTGGCTATGGTCTAGCGATAGCGAGAAAGAACGCGATTTCTCCCGGAGGCCGACCTATACCAATGTCAATAAGTTTGTAGCCTCGGCCGCTCATTACACCGGAAAGAAAATTGTGAGTTGCGAAGAAGTTACAAATACCGATAACGTTTTCAATGCAACGCTTGAGCGTATCAAGGTGCTTGGCGACCAAAGCAACCTCTCAGGCGTTAATCATTCCATCCTCCACGGGTTTAACTACAGCCCTGCGGAAGTTCCCTTCCCCGGATGGATACGGTACGGCACGTTCTTCAACGAGCGCAATCCCTGGTGGCCGTTCTTCAAACTATGGGCAGCCTATAAAGCCCGGTTGTCAACCATTTTCCAGGAAACGGATTATTTTGCCGATATAGCCGTGATGCATCCTTTGGCAGATATGTGGACTAAATACGGTCCGCAGCGCGACCCTTTTCCCGGACTTCTTTATCCCGAATATCAGTATAAAGTATGGGAAGCTATCCATCAAAACGGGAATAGCTGCGACTACATCAGCGAAGACATCCTCCGGCAAAGCAAGTTTGAAAAAGGATTCCTTACCTACAACAGCCGGAAGTATCATACCTTGATTCTTCTGGAAGTAGAATCCATCCTGCCTGATACAGCTAAAGCCTTATCCGAATTTGTCAAAAACGGAGGCAAACTGATTTTTGTAGCGAAAGAACCCTGTCAATCCCCCGGATGGAAAGACCACAAAGCCCATGATGAAGCGGTGAAGCAGACGATTGACGCCATGAAGCAGGCAAATCCCCCGCATTTGTATCAGGTAGCCGCTCCCGGCAAAGATATGATTGAATGGTTTAAGGCAGTGCAGCAGCAATGCGATATCCGCCCCTACCTGCAAATAGACGCACCAAGCCCCTACGTCAGTCAGAATCGCTACCGGACAAAGGATAAGGATTTCTTCTTTATCGTCAATTACAATACAAACGAACGGATTACGCTCAACGTAAAATTCCCTGAGGCAGGCAACAGGCAACCTTGGATATGGGATGCGGAAACGGGCGAAAAATATCCTTGTCCGGCTACCTCAGAACAAACGCTGAATGTAGATTTGTATCCGGCTACCTCCCGGCTAATCGTTTTCGAGAAAACCGGGAAACAGGAAGCATCGGCCGCCGTACCTGCCGAAAACGCTTCGGGCGTTGAGTTAAACGGATGGAAGCTTCGGATGGAGCATCTCAACGGCAAGTCGGAAGAGGGAGAGATGAACATCCTCACCGATTTGGCAGACGACCCAAAGACGCAGTCCTTTGCCGGCCATCTTTTCTATACGAAACAGATAGAAGACAATGCCGCAAGCAACTACTTGGATTTGGGACGGGTATATGGCGTATCCGAAGTAACCGTCAACGGCGAATCCTTGGGCTGCAAATGGTATGGCCGACATCTCTACCAATTGCCGGAACATATCGCAAAAACCACCGACAAAATCATTCAGGTAAAAATAAGCACCACCGTAGGCAACTACCTGAAATCGACACCGGATAATGAAACAGGACAGCGCTGGACGCGCCATCAGAAATGGCAGCCCGTCGGCATGATTGGCCCGGTAAGGCTAATTTTTTAAAATAATTAATCTGAATTTTTTGGTTTTTAAACAAATTTGAATATCTTTGTACGGTTTTTTAACTTAAAAAAACAATAACCGTAAGATTTATTAATTTTAAAACAGAAAGCTAATGACAATAATAAAAAAGAAAAGAAACATTAGGTATGTTTCTGTTGCATGCCTTTTTGTATTTAGCGTTTTAACTTTTGCTTGCAACGACTGGATAGATGATTACAAAATGAATGACCAGGAGCCGGACTACGTGAAAGCAAGTATTTATAATTACCTGAAAGATAACGGAAATTTCACTTATTTCACCCGTATCATTGATATGGTCGAAGAAGACGGCATCAAATATTCGGAAGTGCTTGGAAAAACGGGGAGCAAAACCTTGTTCGTAGCAAACGATGAAGCATTCGAAGCGTTTTTTAAGGACAACGAATACGGCATTCGCCGCTTTGAAGATTTCTCCTTGTCTCAATGCCGCTCCATCCTGTTCGGTGGAATGTTGAACAATCCCTACCTGCTGGCGATGCTGACCTATCTGCCCGGTTCACCTCCGGCAATGGGGCAAGTGATGCGGCGCGAAGCAAGTCTTCCGTTGCTCGACACCGTCCTTTTGAAGCGGAGCAACGACATCCCCGACAATCCCTATTGGAAACCATACAAGGAAAAAGGGATTTATCTGCTGGATGACCGCACCAACTACACCTTGGTGCATTTTCTGCCGGTACACATGCGGATGCAGGGCATTACCGACGAAGATTTCTACACGATGACACATGTGACTCGCTCTTCCACCGATGCGTATCTTTTCGATATTAAAATTGTTGAGCCGGACATTATTTGCAAAAACGGCTATATTCACCGCTTGGAAAAATTATTGCTTCCGAGGGAAAGCATGGCAGAATACGTTCGGTCTAATCCCGAAATTTCCAAATTCAATGGCTTTTTGGAACGCTATTCCTGCCCCATTTATGATGCGGAAAATACCAACGCCTATAAAAGAGTGCATCCCGGATTTCAGGATTCGATTTTTGTAAAATGGTTTTTCAATTCGCAGGAACAGCCCGGCACCTGGACAGATAACACCTTGTTGCCCAAAAATGTGAATGCTTACTTAAAATATAATCCGGGAAAAAAATCCTATCAATTAGGAAGCAATTCCATACAAGGAGATATGGCAGCCATGTTTGTGCCGACTGACGCCGCTTTGGAAAACTATTTCAATTCCGATGCGGGAAGAACCTTGAAAGAACGCTACCAAAGCTGGGATAACGTACCCGACAATGTGCTGGATGTGTTGATTAACCATCACATGCAGCAATCGTTTCTTCAAGCCACACCCTCGCGGTTTGTCAATTTGGCGGATAACATGGGAACGCCGATGGACGCGAAGCCCGCCGATGTGAACTATTCGAAAATATGCAGCAATGGAATCATCTATGTAACCGACGTAGTTTATGCACCTACGAGATATGTAGCGGTTACCGCGCCGGTGCTGATGGGAGCCAAAACGACCCTGTTTAATTGGATAGTAAACCAGTTGCAATTCGACCTCTATCTCTTGTCAATGGAGCCGGGCAACCGGTTTAGCTTCTTTGTGCCGACCGACGAGGTATTTCAAAATTATGTTGACCCCGGTTCGGTAGCCAATGGAAAACCCGAATTTCTTCATTTCTATATCGACCCGAAAAATAATGCGATGATGGCTTCCCGTTGGGATGTCGCCACCGGCGATAGCTTGGGCGTATATACCAGCGCATTCTCGGAAAAACCTTCCGAAAAAGCGAAAAATTATTTGGATTACCTCCTGTTGGACATCATGGACAATCATATCGTGTTGCAAGACATTGAACCCGGCAAACAGTACTACCGGACAAAAGCCGGAGGAACGGTCGTCGTTACCGGACAGGGAGGAAATCTGAAAGTAGCCGGAGGAGCCAATATGAGCCGAAGTGAAACGATTTCCGTAACAACGGCTTACAACATGAAAAACGGGAATACCTATTTAATAGATAAAGTGTTGCAAATGCCGCTCGTATCCACCTATTCCGAATTAGGCAAACAAGATGAATATTCCGAATTTTTTGAACTCTGTTTTGATGTGAAAGAAATAATCGAAGGAGCTGCCAAAGTGGGAGGCGGACGAATTTTCGGCGGCAACGGTAAGGGAATTGATGAAAATGTGCGTTTCTTCAATACTTTCCATTATACAGTATATGTGCCTGCAAACACTGCTATCCGGCAGGCCATTGCCGACGGATTGATTATGCGGTGGAACGACATAGAAGCCTTGAGGAATACCGACTATTCGCGCTATCTCCGGGAAGCCACCAACTTATACGACTTCTTAAGCTATCACTTTCAGGATAATTCGGTTTATGTTTCCGATAAGTTAGATGGCGCGGTGGAATACGAAACCGCTAATCTGGAACGCAATAGCGCCGGCAACCTGACCGGAAAATTCAGTAAATTGAAAATCTTTGCCGATGGAACGAATTTGTCGGTGCAGGGCATCGGCAATCAGACACCGGTAAAGGTGAATACGTCAAATCCATTGTTCTACAACCGGATGGTAAGAGATTATCAGTTTACAACTAACTTGTCCTTGTCAACTTCCTCTTTTGCGGTTATCCACCAAATAGACGGAGTATTGGAATATAAAAAACGATGATAAAGAAATAAACAGTATGAAAAGAAGAAAAATATATATTTTTTTATTGGGAATAGTGTTATGCACCCAATCACTTTGGGCGCAAGACGGCGAAGGAGAAACCATTCGAGGTAAATTAATTTCCGATACAGGCGAAGAATTGGTGGCAGTTACGGTGGTAGAAATAGACAAAACCGACCGGGTTATTAATCATGCCATAACGGATGTTCAAGGACAGTTTTCCATGAAAATCAAGAGTTCGAACAACCGCTTGAAATTTTCTTATCTCGGTTTTAGCACACAAATTTTAAATATCGGAGCACAAAGGACATTCAACATTACCATGAAAGAAAATTCCACTACCTTGCAAGAAGTAGTGATAACGGTGAAAAGGACGGAAAGCGGCAGCGGGATGGATATTCCGGCAAACGAAGTATCGTTTGCCATGCAGCGAATCAACACGCGGATTTTTGAAGGAATGCAACTCACTTCCATCGACGACGCGCTGCAAGGACAAATCGCCGGTTTGGACATAGTGGGCAGCGGAAACATCGGCGGAGGAACCTCGATGCGTATTCGCGGAACAGCCTCCATCACCGGAAATTCCAACCCGCTGATTGTTATCAACGGTATCCCGAGAGACGATATTTCGACCGACGACGTCGATTTTTCCAGCATGAACGACCAGCAATTAGGCGATTTATTAAGCGTCCATCCCGACGATATTTTAGACATAAACGTCTTGAAAGACGCTGCGGCTACCTCCATTTATGGCTCCAAAGGCGCCGGAGGCGTGTTGTTGATTTCCCTGAAAAAAGGAATTCCGGGATCTACCCGCATCAATTATTCCTACAAAACGATGTTTAAAAAACAACCCAAAGGACTGAAAATGTTGAACGGCGACAACTACACCATGATGATGAAAGAAGCCATGTTTAACCGGCAATTGAGAGCCTCTTCCATTCCCGAATTTGACTATCTGACGGAATCGCAATTCCCGGAAAGCCGTTATTTCAGCGGAAACACCGACTGGCGGGACGCAGTAACACAACTGGGGATTACCAATGACCACTACATTGCACTTTCGGGAGGAGGAGAAAAAGCGTCTTTCCGCATTACCGGCGGTTATGTGAAAGAAACCGGAACAATCATCCAACAGCAATTGCAGCGTTTCACCTCCAATGCCATGTTGGATTATAATATTTCGTCCCGAATCATGTTCAGTTCCGAATTTCTGTTTACCTACGCCGACCAAGACCACAATTGGACAGACGGGCAAGGCGACCACGATTACGTTAACGGCAAGAGTTTGCTCGATATCGCCTATAAAAAAATGCCCAACTTGAGCATCTACGACAAAAACGGCGATTTCTATCATTTACAGCCAATATCATTGAATAACCGCGATTTCCCGGATGCACAGAAATGGTTGCGGAATCCGGTAGCAATGGCTAATTTGGCGACTAATCAATTAAAATCATACAAGATTGCTCCGCTCTTGCGCCTGCAATACGACTTTTTAGACCCGAAAGAACAACTCTTGCGCCTGAAAAGTTATGTAGCTTTCAATATGAACAAAGACAACGTGCATAAATTTTTGCCGAAAGAAGTGTATTCCAACGAATGGAACAACAAAGATGTGAATCGTGCAGACGACCATAGCTCGGAAAGCATGGCCGTCAAAGTGGACGCAAGTTTGCAGTGGAACCCCAAGTTTGAAAATGAAGACCACGTTTTATCCGTTTACGGAGCGTTCAACACGGAAACATCCAATTCGAACACCGAAGATATTATTACTTCCGGACTTCCGTTGCCTTTAGCATCCTCCTCACCCGGCTACCGGGAAAAAATAGCGAGCGGCATCAGTCAGGGACGCACCATGATGATGTCGGGACGGTTACATTATGCCTACCTGTCGAAATACATTGCCTATTTGACGCTGGCACGCGAAGGCTCCACCCGTTTCGGTCCCAGTCGCAAATTCGGAAATTTCCCGTCTGTTTCCATGCGATGGAATATTGAAAAAGAGCCGTATATGAAATTTTCCCAAAAATGGCTGAACGAATTTTCGTTGCGTGCAAGCTGGGGAGTCACAGGAAAAGCTCCCGGTGAAAACTATCTGCACTATAGCCAGTATGTACCGAATGGTTCCTACGGTCATACGGGTACCGTCCGCCCCGATAACCTCCGTTTGACCAATCTGCGATGGGAGAAAAAAACAGGCTATAATTTCGGCGCCGACTTTTCGCTCCTGGATTATACCTACACCGGCGAACTCAATGTCTATTTCGATAGAGTTACCGATTTGCTGTTGCCCGATGCACTGATTCCAACCAGCACCGGATACGATAAATTAAAACTACAGAACACCGGCGGGATGGACAATAGAGGATGGGAAGTCAATTTGCAAGGAAACAAATTTATCAAAGCCGGCAATTTCAGCGTGGACTTTACATTTAATATCGCCAATTCGATTAACACCCTGCGGGAAATGAACCCCGATGTGTTGGAACGATTCAATCAGCCGATTTCCTACGATAGAGATGCCAAATACATCGGGCGCGCCGAATTGGGCAGGGCGTACGGTTCTATCTACGGCTACAGATACAAAGGCGTTTATCAATACAATGTGGAAAGCTATTCCGACCCCGAAGTGAAAGCCTTGGTGGACGCCGGAAAAGCAACCATGCCGGTAGCGCGAAATGCCAACGGAGACATTATTTTCCAAAGCAACGGCATGCCTTTGCCGATGATGTATAATCAGGGAGAAAACGGCAAGAACTACAAATTTCAGGGTGGCGACGCCATTTACGAAGACATTAATCACGACGGAAACATCGACGAACTGGATTTGGTCTATTTGGGTAATTCCAACCCGACATTCAACGGCGGATTCAGTTTTACTTTCCGCTATAAGCAGTTGTCGGTGAAAACCTTCTTCGTCTATCGCTACGGAAATCAGGTGGTAAATCAAGCCCGCCGATATGCCGAAAATATGGATGGCGGAAACAATCAAAGCATTGCTGTCGAATGGCGCTGGCGCACGGAAGGCGACGAACGTCCCATCCCGCGCGCACTCTATCAGGATGGTTACAATTGGTTGCCCAGCAGCCGATTTGTGGAAGATGCCTCTTTCCTCCGCTTCAAGTATCTGACACTGAATTATAACCTACCTGCCTCGCTGCTGAAGAAACTTTCCGTGCGGCAACTCAATTTGTCCACAACACTTACAAACGTCTTGTGTTTCACCAAATATCAGGGATTAGACCCGGAAGTAGGTCCGGGCGACTTTCAAAGAGATAGATATATCAGTTACGACAACATGACAACGCCTCGTTCGACTGACATCACATTCAGTATAAATCTTGGATTTTAAGGAAAACAGATAAAATGAAGATATGAAAAATATGAAAAATACATTTTTTAAATACATACTCCTGCTAACAGGCTTCGGCATTTTGTTTCCGTCTTGCGAAGATTACTTGAATACCAAGCCCCTTGACAAGATGGTAGAAGAAGATTATTGGAAAACGCGCGGCGACGTACAATCGGTGCTGCTTGCCTGTTATAAAGTGATGACTTCCGACGATTTTATGGAACGCATCATGATTGGCGGCGAATTTCGTTCGGATAATGTGAGACAGGACAACACGCGCACCGCTCAAAACCTGAAAGACATTATGAACATGGCGATACAAACCGACAACGAGTTGTTAAAATGGAAAACGTTCTACTCCTTGATTAATTATTGCAACCGGGTGTTAGACCGTGCGTCTCAAATCGTTGACATCGACCCCGACTATACGAAAGGCATGTTAGCGGTGGATTTGGGCGAAGCGCGTTCGTTGAGAGCAATGGCCTATTTCTATCTGATACGCATCTATCACGACGTTCCCTACATCGACTTCCCTTATGACGATGACAATAAACCGTTTTTAATGCCTAAAACATCCGGCGAAGAAATTGCGGATAAAATTATTGCCGACCTCGAACAGGCGGAACGGGAAGTAGTTGTTACCCGTGGCTACAGTACTTCCCCCGGCAACACATTGCGGATAGACACCAAAGGTCGATTCACTAAGAATGCGGTAAGAGCCTTGTTGGCTGATGTGTATTTGTGGAAAGCTTCCGGTTTGCCGGAAGGAGAACGCGCACCTTACTATCAAAACTGCATACGCGCCTGCGAAGCCATCGAACCCAGTATTTTGATTTATGGCGAGCCGACTAACGGCGAAACGCTCAACGGCTCCGAATTAATGCTTATCCCGAATCAAGGACAAGGGATTCCCTCTGTCGGAAGTCTCTCTTACAGCTATTTTAGAGTGTTCTACAACGAAAATTCGGACGAAAGCATTTTTGAATTGCAATTCAATTCGCTGACTCCAAATAATCAAGTCGGACACTTCTACGGACAGTCGGACGACGCTGCCCGCATCAACGCTTCCCCGCTATTGGCATCAGGCGTGTTCGACCATTCGGAAGACTTCCGGCAATTCAATTCGTTTGCACAAACAGGCGCTCAATCCGGTATTTTTCGGATTTACAAATATGTAGGCGCCATGAGGAATGGAAACGACTATTCCAATTATTTATATAAGTTGGGAAATGATGTAAAAAATGTCAATTGGATATTTTACCGCATTTCCGATGTATTCCTGATGAAAGCCGAAGCCTTAACCGAATTGGGCGGAGCCGACAACCTGAGCGCCGCTTTGGAACTTGCCAAGAAAACGTATGTACGTTCCAATCCAACGGCAATGCCCTTGCTGTCAACCAATTATTCCACACAGGAAGAAATGCGTAACTTGGTATTACTGGAACGCCAGCGCGAATTTCTTTTCGAAGGGAAACGCTGGTTCGACCTGCTGCGGATAGCTCGCAGAGAAGGTAATTCGAGAAATATGGTGAATAAATACCTTGTTCCGAATGCCGTGTTAAATTCCGACGTGATATTGACTAAATTGTCTATCATGGACGCCTTGTATTTGCCGATTCACAAAGATGAATTATTGTCGAATCCCGAATTGAAGCAAAATCCGTATTATGACGATTTCAAATAGTTAACAGATAATAAAAAAGAAAATTATGAGATATATTGTTTGTTTTTTAAGTTTACTGCTGTCAACAACGCTTTTCCACTCGTGCACAGACGTTGCCGGAGAAGATAATTTGACGACTTTTCAAGACGATTTGGCTACCTCGTTTTTAGAAAAAAATCCGGCAGAATATTCCGAATTTTTAGAACTCTTGCGTGCTACAGGAGTAGCCGAATTGCTGAATGCCTATGGAAACTATACCTGTTTTGTTCCCAATAATGCAGCCATGCGCGAATATTATGCAAAAACGGGCATTACTTCGGCAAGTATGACGGCGGATGAAATACGCGAATTTGTCTATGACCATATTGTATCGGCGAAAAATGTAAGTGATGTGTATTTGTCGTCCCGTTTTCCACAAGCGCGTCTGGAAATTCCATCCATGAGCAACCGGTTTATCACGATTCGCTCGGAAGTTGTCAACGACAAGGTAGAGATATTTGTGAATGAAACTTCACCGATTGTTATTATGGACCAGAAAGTACACAACGGGGTAATTCATACACTCGGTCGCGCATTGGCTGCCGCCAAAATTCAATTGCCGGGGGTGATTGAAGCGGACGAACGCTTTTCGTGGTTCAGCCTCGCATTGAAACAAACCCGCCTGGAAGATGAATTGATGGCGATGAACAACAACGCTTACGATTCCATTCGCAAAATCGTTGACCCCACCGAAACGGGTATCGTGTCGAAAGCCGGTAGCCAAAACAATATGGTGTATGCTACGCCGCGATTTTGCCACATCGAATTTACCGCTTTGATAGAAAGCGACGAAACCTATAAAAAAGCCTTGTCCGCCGCCGGATTCGAGCCGACTTTCGATGGCTTGAAGTTGTATGCCGCTTCCATCTATAACCGGATTTATCCGGAAGATGCGAACATTACCGATATTACCGACCGGCACAACAGTTTCAACCGCTTCATCGCTTATCATTTATTGGACAGAGGTCTGTTGCGCAAGGAATTTTTGGGCGACCGTTCGGTCTATTACACAGAGCCTTATCTTTCCGAAAGTATTTGGAGCGAATATGTCGAAACGCTCTGCCCGAATACACTGATAGAAGCAAAACCGGCTACGATAAGCCAACGGGATATACCCGTCTTCAACCGTTTCGGTTCCAATCCCGGCGTCCGCATTCTCGCCGAATATTGCGATAAACGGGCGGAAAACGGCGTTTATCACGAAATCGACCGGATATTAACGGTGGAAGGAATGAGCGAATATCTTCTGTCGAAACGAATCCGCTTCGATGCCACCACGCTCTTGCCGGAAATGGCAACCAATAAATTGCGCGGCAATTACGACAAATCGGGCGCCGGTTATGGTTACATCATTCCGGAAGGCTATTTCAAAAACCTGACTTACACACCGGAAACCCAAATGGAATATTGGGGAACCAAGGGTACGGATACCAATATGGAATGTGACGAACTCTTGTTTTTCGGAAAATATGATTTTAAATTGCGCCTGCCGCCGGTGCCTGCCGGTACCTACGAAGTGCGCTTCGGTTATACGGCAAACTCCCGTCGAGGCGTGGCTCAACTGTTTTTCGACGGAAAACCCAGCGGTATTCCGTTGGATATGACCAAATCCGCTACCCATGCCGACATCGGATGGAAATCGGATTCCGACTTGAAAACGGAAGACGCGATCATCGAAAACGACAAAATGATGCACAACCGCGGCTTTATGAAAGGACCCGGCGCGGCAAGCGTTAACGGCGCCCGTTCGCTGCGCGATTACAGCGGATCGCTGCGCGTAGTTGTCTTCAAAGGCTACTTGGACGCCGGCGCGCATATCCTGCGCGTAAAATCGGTGGAAGAACGCTTGGATAGAGAATTTATGGTTGATTACATTGAATTTGCACCTCGCTCTATTTGGGAAAACGAAGGAACAAATTAGTGATTAGTGATAATAAATTATTTACGTATGAAACAAAAAATAAAAAACATAAAATACTATATCGTGTGTGCGCTGCTGCTTGCCGTCTCGCCGGCGTGTAACGATGCGTTTGATTCGCACTACAACGAAGAAAAAGGCGTTACCCCCGATCTTACCTTATGGCAGTTGATTGAGCAAAATCCAACGCTCTCCCGATTTGCCGGGATAGTTAAAAAAACCGGATACGATGTTCTTTTGTCGAGCGACCAGTCTTTTACCGTATGGGCGCCGGTCAATGAAGCATTGGAGCAGTTGGATATGACCGACGAAGGAAAACTGAAAAACATTGTGATGACGCATATCGCCCGGTTTAAATACACCGCCGACAATCAAACGGAAACAACTGTTTTCACCCTGAATGGAAAACGAATACGCTTTGCCGGCGAAGGCGCTCAATACACCATGAACGGTTCACGAGTGGCTACGACCAATCAGTTGGCAAGCAACGGTATCCTGCAAACCATGCAGGAACAAATCCCGTTTGTGAAAAACCTTTGGGAATATATGACCGAGCCGGAAATGGATTCTATCCGCAAATATTTTGACAATTTCCATACCCGCGTGTTTCTCCCGAACGGCTCAAAAATAATTGATTATGTGGACGGTATGGCAGTGTATGATTCGCTGTTTTATGAAACCAACGAAATGTTTTATACCGGCAGGTACCAGTACGGCGTCGGTTTTCTCAATAACGAAGACAGTGTTTACTCTATGATTTTGCCGAACAACACCGCTTGGATAAAAGCCTATAATCAGCGGAAGCCGTATTTTGAAACCTTGGCGCCGAATGCCGATTCCGTGCAGTATTGGAACACGCAATATGCAATCGTGCAGGATTTGGTTTTCCGGGGCAGGATAGAAGCTCCCGGACATCAGGAAGAAGATTCCTTGATTTCGACGCGAGAAAATGTTTTCCATGCTCCGGCGCATTTGTTCCCGCAGACTGCGCCAAGCCCCGCCAGCAACGGTTTGGTTTATATCACCGACGAATTGAAACACAATTATTGGGAATCGTGGCAACACCACATACAAGCGGAAGCGGAAGCTACGCCAACTACCCTTCTGGAAGAAGGAATTACCACCACGCCCGCGAAAGTGAGAAGCATTTATATATCCGATAAACCGGATATTACATCCCAATTCTGTACCTTAATCAGCAACGGTAATGACTCTAAAACGGATAATACCTTCCTGCTGTTTAAAATTGCCAATACATTGAAAGCCGAGTATCGAGTGTATGCCGTTTTTGCTCCGATAAGCTATATCTATCCAAACATCATTGATGAACGGACGAAAGTCAGGTACGATATTCAGTACTTAGACCGCACGACCGAAAACTTGGTGGCTGACAAGCAAGTGTGGAACTCATTGGTGGGTGTGACCAAAGGAAGCGTCGGAAAATTGCCCGACGACGCCAGCAACGAAACAAACCCGACTTCGGTAAGAAAAATGCTGCTGACAACCATCACATTTCCGGAAGCAAATTACAGAGAGCAGGTAACAACCATAAGAATCAAGCTGTTGAGTAGAATTACTGCGGCGGAAGCAAGAAACGGATACAACAATCGAATGTTGGTCGATTACATCCTCTTGGAACCTGTACATTGATTTTATTGATAAAAATAATGAAGACAATGAAGAAAATAATTATTGCAGGCGTATTTTTGGCGCTAAGCGTGTTCGCCGTCACGGCACAGGAAGTAAAGCCTAAAGAAACAATCACCGTTACCGGTACGATTACCGATGCGCAAACGGGCGCACCCTTGTCCGGCGCACGACTTTGGACACAAGACAGGCTAATTTCCGCGATGACCGGTGAAACAGGAGATTTTGAAATAGGTTTACCCTCCCTCAACGAAATGCTGTCGGTTTCGATGTCCGGTTATACACTTCGCGAAGTACCTGTACAAGGACGCACCCAGCTGACGATTTCGCTTTATTCGAAATTTTTCACCTCCGGCTACGGTCTGGTTGAAATGGATTTTTCCAAATCGACCGCCTTGTCGCTCGAAAGCGAAATTCAAGCTCGTTTGGGCGGCAACATACGCACCGTTTCACGTTCCGGAGCGCCCGGAACCGGAGGAGTGATGTTTATTCGCGGCTTGAACTCCTTGAACGCCAACGCTCAACCCCTGATTTTGGTGGATGGCGTAGTTTGGGACAACCAATGGGAAAACACTTCCATTCACAATGGATTTTTCTCCAACCCGCTCTCGAACATTGATATAAAAGATATCGAAAGCATCACCATCCTCAAAGATGACAATTCCATCTACGGCAGCAAAGCCGCCAATGGCATTATTATGATTAACACCAAACGCGGACGCGACATGGTTACCCGCATCACGGCGAATCTCTATTGGGGAGTCAACACCAGGCCGCGCACGCCGCAAATGATGAATGCCTCCCAATACCGCGAATATGCTTCCAACCAGATACAGGGATGGATAGCCCAATACACTCCGAACGCTCGCCCCAATGACCAACAAATCATCAATACGTTTCCGTTTTTGAACAACGACGTCAATCAAGTGGATTATTGGAAATACCATAATAACACCGATTGGTCGGATGCGATTTACACCGATGCGCTGACGCAAAACTATGCGCTCAATGTAAACGGAGGAGACGAAATTGCGCTCTATGACCTCTCGATGGCATACACTTCCGCCGAAGGAAGCCTTTCCGGCACCGCGATGGAACGATTTAACGTGCGCTTCAATTCCGATATCAGGATGGCGGAAAACTTGTTTTCCAAATTAGACGTTTCGGTGGCGCGTTCTTCCCGCGAATTGCGCGACCAGGGAATTGATGCTGTTTCCTCCCCCGAATACATCGCTTTGATTAAAGCGCCTTTCTTGTCGCCCTATCGTATGACAACCTCCGGAGAGCCTACGACTACGATGGAGGACTACGATATTATTGACCCCAAGATAGGAAATTTGGTATCCAACCCCTTGGCGCTGCTCGAAAAGGCAAACGGAAGCAATACCCGCCTGACGTTCCGCCTGAAAGTAAATCCGTATTGGCAAGTGAATAAAAATCTGCGCATATCAACCATTTACAGCTACGGCTTAACTTCGGTGAAAGAATCGTTCTTCATTCCCAGCGAAGGCGTCGCGCCGCGTTTACGGCCAGATGGTCTTGCAGCTATCAACGAAGTACGCGACTTGACCCAGCATCAAACCTCCATTATGAGCGATACGCGGGTGGACTGGAAGCTGAACTTAAACGAGCATCGCTTGGCCTTGACGGGCGGTTTCCGTTATTTGGCAGACGCTTATCGGTCGGATGTGCCGCGAGGATACAATACAGGCAACGACCATATCAAAGTGTTGACGGACGCTATCGGCTATAAATTTGTAAGCGGCGAAAACGACTCTTGGAAATCGTTCTCGTGGTACGGCCGTATCAACTACGATTACTTGAACAAATATTTCCTTACATTGACCGCTTCCGCCGATGCTTCTTCCCGCTTCGGAATCGAATCGGGATTCCGCGCGTTGAACGTCAACTGGGCGGCATTTCCTTCGGTGTCTGCCGCTTGGATGGTTTCTTCCGAAGATTTTATGAAAAACGTGCCGGCAGTCAACTACCTGAAATTGCGAGCCGGTTACGGATTAACCGGAAACGACGATATAAACCCCATTGCAGGCAACTCCTATCTGTCTTCGATTCGCTATGTCGGCAGAGCTACCGGTTTGCAGTTGGCGAATATTCAAAATAAATCCATTCAATGGGAAACAATGGCGAGAGCTAATTTCGGTATCGACATGCACCTCCTGAATGAACGCTTGGAACTTATGGCAGATGTTTTCAGCAGCCGCACCGACCACTTATTAACATTGAAAAGTTTGGAATCGTTCGCCGGACAAGATGCTTATTGGAGTAACGACGGCCAGCTGACCAACAAAGGATACGAATTGGCGCTCAACGTCAAAGTATTGAATATGAAACACCTGAAATGGGAATTGGGAGCCAGTGCAGGACATTATAAAAACAAAATTACAGCCTTGCCCGATAATCAATCCTCTTATATCGAGATATTGAACGGCAGAGTGCTGACCGAAATCGGTAAATCGGCCGGCGTGTTCTACGGCTACAAAACACAGGGCGTGTTTATGACCGACGCCGAAGCGCAAGCTGCGCATAACGGCGCAGGACTTTACTCCTTGAAAGCAAACGGAACGAGAAGTTATTACGGACCGGGCGATGTACATTTTGTCGATACCGACAACAATGGAGAAATCAATTCCACCGACTGGCAAGTAATTGGCGACCCCAATCCCGATTTCTACGGAACGTTCACCAACCGTTTCCAATGGAAACGCTTGTCGCTGGATGTGTTGTTCACCTATTCCTACGGTAACGACGTTTACAATGCGTTGCGCGCCCGTTTGGAATCAGGCGACGGGTTTCATAATCAGACGCTGGCAATGGTCAACCGCTGGCAATCGCCCCAACAGGAACGGACAAATATGCCCAAAGCGGTCTATGGCGATCCGCAGGGAAACAACGTTTTTTCCGACCGGTGGATAGAAGACGGCAGCTACCTTCGCCTGAAAACGCTGACGCTGTCCTACGATATTCTATTCGATTCGCCTTTCTTGCAGGGAATTACACTGTGGGTTTCGGCAAACAACCTCTGGACGCTGACGAAATATCTGGGTAGCGACCCCGAATTTTCGATGAATAATAAAACCTTGTATCAAGGAATCGACGCCGCATTAAGCCCGATAGGAAAAGGATATTATGTGGGTATAAAAATTAATCTGTAAAATAGAGAATAGTATGAAAAATAAACTGAAATTTATCGTTTTATCCTTATGTCTTTTGTCCTTGACTTTCGCTTGTGAAGATATGTTGAAAACCGAGATGGACCATTACAAAGACACGGACGGATTTGAATTAAATTCGCCCAACGACACCCTCTATTCGATGGTGGGCATTATGCGGAAAATGCAGTCGCTGGCCGACCGTTACGTGATTGTCGGCGAATTGCGGGGCGAACTGATGGACATAACGGAAAATGCCAATATGGATTTGCAGGCAATCGCCAATTTCGATTTCGGATTAACGGACAAAAATCCCCTTATCAATACGAAGGAATATTACGACATTATCAATAACTGCAACTTTTTTATACAGCGCGCGGATACCGTCGGAACTGCGCTTGGAAAAAGCGTAATGGCTAAGGAATTAGCCGCCGTGAAAACCATCCGGGCTTGGGTCTATATGCAGTTGGTATTGAACTATGGAAAAGCTTGCTACTACGACGAGCCTATCCTAACGGTAGAAGACGTGAATAAAATCAAAAACAATCCCGCCGCCTGGATTAGTGATTTGACCGAATTACGTTCGCGAGTGGAACGCAGTTTGCAGGAAGCCTTGGCGGTGCAAACGGCTTTTGGAAATCCTTCGTATTCGGGTATTTCTTACATAGAGAATGCGTTTCTTCCGGCTTCGCTTGTTTTGGGCGACCTCTATCTCTATACGGACGCCCCGGCCCTGGCCGTTGTACAATATCATAATTACCTGTATTCCAAAAGGCTTCAAGCTAATTCCCGAATGCACTATTGGATTGACCCCGGTTTCACCGGATGGAACAATAATTACAATGACCAAGACCTTATCACTGTTATTTATACGACTACGGAAAATGAAACCGGCTCGCAATTGTTGTCTTGGTGCTTACCCACGGAGTGGAGTTCTTTGACAGGAATCAATTGTACCTATCAATTAAAACCGTCGAAAGAATCGATGAATATATGGGACAGCCAGTATTACGCTTATTTGCCCGCAAATGCAACGCCGCAAGACGAACCGGTTTATACCACCGGTGATTTACGAAGCGCGCCCCGTATTGCATATACCTATACCGCCAATGATTACCCACCTTTTGATATCGGCGCTATCTTCAATTCGTATAGATATTTTTCCGCTGCCGAATCGGATTCGTTACCGTTTATAGCGAAATACGGCGGTGAGTCTGGAAATGACAAAGTAAGCATATCCTATATTTATCGGGGCGGGCCCCTTTACCTGCGTTACGCGGAAGCGCTCAATCGAATGGGAAAACCTTCACTGGCGTTTGCCATACTGAAATACGGTCCCTCGAATCAGGTGTTTACCGACCCTGAAAAAGTCAATCCTGAAGAAGTAACACCGCTGCCGGAATACTGCAACTTTCCGGAAGTAATATTCCCCGTTGTGCGCCAGATAGGGTTGCATTCGCGCGGCTCCGGTTCTTCGGAGCGCAACAGCTATTATGTGTTTCCCGAAACTTGCGTCACATTGGCGGATAGCATCCGCTTTGTGGATGAACGGATTTGCGATGAATTGGCGATGGAAACCGCTTATGAAGGCAACCGCTTTCACGATTTGATGCGTTTCGCCCGTTACTATGGCAACGAATTTTTGGCAACGCGCGTCGCTCGCCGTCAAGGAAGCGAAAACGCCGCCCTGAAAACAAAATTGATGAATGAAAAAAATTGGTATTTGCCGCATAATTAATGAAGTGATAAATAAATAATATTTTTAAAACTTTTAAATTCAAGTTTACATGAAACAAATTAAGACTTTTTTAACAATGTGTCTGCTGACTATTTTCTCTTGGGGAATGGTTTCGGCAGCAGATTTGCCAATCATCAGCCCGGCTGACGGCAGTGCGGATGTGTGGTATCATATCCGGTTGGAACAAAGGATTTGGGGAATCGGCGGCTCTGCCGGTGTAACCAATGGCGGCTCCATCAAAGGTTATTACTTTGATGAAGGAGTTGGAACAATGATTCGAAATATCGAAGACGGTACAAATGAGCCGGGTTCACGCTGGAAAGTAGTGGCTACTGCCGCTCCCAACGAGTATCAATTGATTAGCGGATTGGGTAATACAATTGATTACGCCGCTACCGTGACCGGGGATATAAAAGGAGACCGCTATTACTCAGCGGTTCTCGGCGCACAGGTTTTTACCATCCTGAATCCCAATGGCGACTATCTCGGTCTATCATTGAAAGGAACCGGCGGTATCGACAAGTCGAACAATGACTTGTATTTTGATAAATACGGCCCGGATGCGGCCGGCGGCGCCATTAGTTTTGTGGCAGCGAGTCCGCTAACGGATACGTATCTTTTTGACCCTGCTGCAATTAACTTCGGGCCTGTGCCGGTAGGAAAATCCACTACTAAAACGTTGACTATTGCGGGGGTTAATCTGACCGAAAATCTTACTTATTCCATAGACGGTGCAGGATTTTCATTCGTTTCCAAAACCAATACGGCTAACGGCGGAACAGCGGAAATCACTTTTACGCCTACCGAAAAGAAAAATTATTCGGCTACGGTAACAATAAGCGCTAACGGTAAAACAGTTACGACTACATTAACAGGAAAGTCCGATTTTAATTTTCCTTTCCAAATTAGCGACGAAACAGGCCCCAATCAATATTGGTATTATATCCAATTTGAACGGCAAGCAGTCAATAACAAAGTATTGCAAGCCGGCGCACTGAGTGATGCTATCACGCAAACGCCTATTCTGGGCAACGAAAACAAGCAATTATGGAAAATCGTTGGTGATTGGAATGAGTATCGTATTGTGAACAAGGCAGATGCTTTCGAACTTAAATACAATATGGCCAACAACAGCTACGGCTTGGATGACTTCTATGGCGACGAATTTGGCTTTGAGCCGTATAATGATACCGAAGATTGGCAATTACGAAATGAATCTACCGGATACAGAGAAATTTCAGGCATTGAATCTCCAACCAAACGCTATCTTAACGATTTGGATGCAGCCGGCGATTCCATCACTAATTACCCGGTAAACAACGAAGGCAATCGCTTAGTTTTTATTTCTTCTACCGCCCAAAAACTCGTAGTGGGACTTGAAACCGTTGAATATGGAAGCGTTCCGACAGGTATCGGCGCTACGGTTAAGAAACTTGTTGCCGCAGGCGGATTGAACACCACCGGCGCTATTACTGCCGAAATTCAAGGAGAAGGAGCTGCTGCATTCACTCTTACATCGGCTACTTTACCGGCAGTAGGCGGCGAATTTGAAGTTGTTTTCACTCCGACAGCAGTAGCAAACTACAATGCAACGCTTGTGATAAAAAGCGCAGGAATGGAAGACGTTACGGTTAAGCTAACGGGAAAAGGAAGATTGTTGCCGTTCAAAGTAAGCTCTGCCGATGCTTCTAACGAATATTGGTATCAGATTCAATTTGCTCGCCAACCCTTGAAAGTAATTACAAATAACGGTACGGGAACACAAGTTACGCAAGAAGTTTGGGACCAGGAACAGGCGGCAACCAACAATCAACTCTGGAAAATTACCGGAACTTGGGATAATTTCAAAATTGTGTCTAAACTTGGCGGTGAACTTTTCAGCGCTTACGGCAGTGAGGACTACGAAGATTATATCGTAGCCGCCGCCGGCGACACACACATCGCATTGGAAAAAACAACCGGAACGAATTTGGGTTGGGGATTCCAGAATGTAAAAGCCCAAAAAGCCGGAGATACCCAATACATAAACGACAGGGGCGGCGCTACGGTTTGCCTGTACGGCTATTTCCATAACGACGAAGGAGGTGTGCTTAATTTCATTCCTGCTTCCGCAATTACGATCAAGGCAAGTACTGCTTCAGTAGGTTTTATCGATATTCCGAACGGATTGAAAAGCGAAAAAACATTGACGGTTACCTCCAAAGGAACTACTGTTAATATTGATTACGCCCTAAGCGGAGCTGACGCTTCTGCATTTACGGTAACAAATACGACCGAAGGCTCTACCGCAGGCGACCCGTTGGTTGCGATAGGAGGAACGCTTAAAATATCATTCAATCCGACTTCAGTCGGCGAGTATGTAGCGGTACTTACGCTTTCTTCCGCCGGTGCGGAAGATGTGAAAGTGGTGTTGGCCGGAAATTGTATTATTCCCGAATTGCCGGTAACTGTCAGCGACGACGTCAATACCACCTGGTACACGGTTGCTTTTACTCGCAGCTACACAAGTGCAAACACGTGGAAAGTATGGACGGCAGGCTTGGAAGGTGAAACCATTAAGCAAACAACTTTCACCGGTCGTACCGACACCGAATTGATAACGGAAAATCAATTGTGGAAGTTCGTGGTCGCTCCTTCAAAAACCGGTTATTTGGCAGTGGCTTACAGCGACTTGGCAGCGCAACACGCTGATGATTATGTTTTGGCGCCACAGGCAGAAGCTACTCCGTTGTCTTTCAAAAAAGTAAATGGAACCTGGGTATTGATGAGTCCTGTTAACAATCTGGCGCTCAACGATAGAGCCAGGGCTACTGTCACTACGTACAGTAGTGCGGGAACCGATGGCGGAAATCCGCTTGTGTTCATGGAAACAACAGCTCCCGACCCTGTCCGTATCCAAATTTTATCGAAAACAATTGAATTTGATACGATGGAAGCAGGCGCTCCCGCAATTTATAGCAGCAATGTGATTGTGAAAGGTTATGGATTAACCGGAAATATCAATTTGGCCTTGGCGGGCGACGTTTCCGCTTATTCGATTGTTCGCGCAGCAGACAGCACCGCTGTTGGCGCTACACTTCCGCAATCAGGCGATACCTTGAAAATTATTTTCAATCCGTCAGAAAAGCAAGTCTATAATGCAACACTTACGCTTACGGCTACAGGCGCATCCTCCAAAACGATTGCATTAAGCGGTAGCGGCGCATTGAATTTGCCGATAAAGCTTTCCACGGCAGCGGCTCCTGTTTGGTATTATATCGGCTTCACACGCCAATATGACAATAACAAAAATAAAGTGCTTTCCATCAACGCCGATACGCTCGTACAACGAGTGAAAATCGACGGAGAAACGGCTGAGGCAAATGCTCAACTCTGGAGATTCAACGGTACGTTGGCAGCCGGTTATCAAATCATCAACCATGATGGTACGGCAGTTGCTTACGACACTATTTCCGTCAATACCGAAGGAGCTAAGGTGAACCGGTACCGGATGAAACCGGAAGCTGACGGTGATTATTTCCGTTTCGCACCGGGAATGGACGCCGCCAATGCAGGCAAATGGCAAATGCGTAACGTGACCAATGCGGCAAACGGCTCGTATCTCTGCGACGCCAGCAATTTGGGCTTGCAGGTTACCAACTACTCCAAAAGCGACGCAGGAAACTGGTTGACGATTATCCCGCTCATTCCAACAGGAATTAAAACCGTTCCGGTTGATGCCAATGACCCGGTAACATCGTCGGTTTACTATACGATACAAGGAATTAAAGTTCAAAAGTTGATTCCGGGCAACGTGTATATCCGTATCGATACGCACGCTTCCAAGAAAACAACGGCAGCGAAATTCTTTCTTGTAAAGTAGTTATTTTTTAGATATTAGAAGATAGAAAAGACTTTAATAGTCTTAAAAGTTTTAAAGCCTTTTCTATCTTCTCATTTCTATTTAAAAATTTACAGCAACAATTAAACCAAAGAAAATGAAAACTCTTTTATCTTTTACCTTTTGTCTATTGTCTTTTTTGACCGTATCGGCGCAACAATTTGAAACAAGTACGGCAGCCGCTCCCAAATGGTATTTCATCCAAGTAAAAGGAACCGGCGATAACGCAGGCAGAGTGGTTACGGAAGAAAACGGTAAAATTACCGGTCAGCCGGTAACAAACGGTTTGTTGGAAAAAGCAAAACAGTTGTGGAGAATCGAAGCCACCTCCAATGCCACGCGCTATGAGATAATCAATAAAAATTCCGGCAAAAAATTAGACATCATTTACGACGGCGCTCTCGGCGAACGCATAGCGGTTACAAGCGAAACACCTTCTACCGTATGGACGATTCTTACCGCGCAAACCGAAGGTTATTCCTATTTGCGCATTGTTACGCAACCCTCCGGGGGAGTCAGTGGAGCCGGTTATCTGACACAAGGCGGAACGACGATTGATTTTGCACTCTATTTCACAAAAAATACGCCTGTTAGCGACGACGCCCAATTTCAATTCATTTCCATCGACGTGCCGATAATCAGTACCGACAAAGAAATATCATGGCTCACTGTCTTTAATGCCAGAGGCGACTTGTCGGGAAAGTGTTTAACCGAAATCGAAACAACAGCCGACCTGAAACTTTCGATGCAGGAAGTTACGGCAAACAACCATCACCAACAGTGGAAAATTATCAATAATCCCGCTTCCAAAAGTTCGGTGAATTTTGTCAATCGGGCGACAGGACACCAAATAGGCTCTACGCCTATTCACAATATATATAATTATATCCAATATGTAGAGACGGAAACCAACGGATGGACGATAGAGCCGTTAGGAAACGGTCAATACGAAGTGCATACCGGCCCCGCCGCTGCGGGAAAATACTGGAACGCCGCTATCGACGGTGAAATTCCGGCAAACTATGTGGCAGGCGGCTCCTTCGATACCGGGTTTGCATGGAAGTTCCAATTAACGGATGAAGAAAGCACAGCCATCTATGCGCCGGATACTAATCCTGTACGTATTTGGGTGGAAAACAGACGCATCCGGGTGGAAGGCGCTGAACAATACCGGGTTTATACAATCTACGGAACAAGTATAGCCGGAAACAGAGAATTGCCCACAGGCATTTATTTAGTAACAGTTAAAGGTAAAACTGCAAAAATATTCGTAAAATGAGAAAAACAATTATACTCAGCATATTATTCATATTGTCGGGCGGATTTGCGCTACAGGCTCAAGAAGCGTTTTTAACCTTGGTTTCAAGTCCGGGAGCTTATGCCGAATCCATAGCGGAAGATATTTATATCCGTCCCGAACGCGCGACCACTAACGGCGGTACGTATTCTACCGATGAGATTGCGAAAGCCATCGACGGGGATATGTCCACCATGTACCATTCGTCGGGAAACGGATTTACAAGCCCGATTACCCTGGGTTTCTGGTTTGAGAATACACCGGCGGATATTGATTATATTGTTTACAATCCACGTACTTCCGGCTCAAACGGCAACTTTAAGGAAATAGAAGTTTGGTACCGTCAAAAAGGCGGAGAGAATATCAAATACGGTAACTACGATTTTGGCGGCAGCGCTTCGCCTTCAGTCGTTTTCTTTGATGAAACGCTGCGGAATATCGACCGGATTCAGTTTATTGTCAAATCAGGAGTCGGAGATGAGAGCGGCAAACAGTTTGCCAGTTGTGCGGAAATGCAATTCTTTCGCAAAAATCCCAACAACTTCAACTATTCAACGCTTTTCACCGACCCCAGCTGTTCCGAATTGAAACCGGAAGTAACGATCGAAACCATCAAGCAAGTAGAAAATGAATTTTTCCGGAAATTGGCGTATGATATTTACCAGGACCGTTACGAAAGGGAATTTCGCATACAAGAATATCAGTCTTATCCCGAACCGACTGCCATAGCGAAAATCAATAAAACAGCCCGGTACGGAATTTTGGATAATCCGACCGGAATTTATGCCAAAAAAGGCGAAGATATTATTGTGTTGGTAGGCAATACAAATTACTTTTTGAGCGCGACTATTCTGCTGCCTTTGGGCAGAGGCGAGCGGACAACTTTTTCCTTGCGCCAGGGCGTTAATAAAATCCGCGCTCCTCATGACGGGTTAATCTATATTCTGTATCATACACCTGCCGGAACAGAGCCTCCGGTCAAAATCAATTTTGTTACCGGTACGGTGAACGGTTATTTCGACCGGGACAAACATATCGCTCCGGGCGATTGGCAACGACTGCTGGCACAGGCAACCGCTCCCTGTTTCGACCTAAAGGGCAGATATTCCCTGATTTCTTTTGAAACAGCCGCTTATCGGGCTTATTGTCTCGACAATGGCCTTGAGGTGCTTGAACATTACGACGATTTGGTCTATTCGGAACAGGAATTTCAGGGACAGGTTAAATACAATACCATGAATAAGACACGCATGGTGTTGTTGTCGGGAACGATGAGTCCGGGCGTTGCCGCTTATGCCACGGATTACCTGACTGTTTACGGCTCGACAAGAGATATGTTGGATTTGTCAAGGCTGAAAAGCACTACCAACACCACCGGCGGTGGCGCATGGATGCCCGCTCACGAAATCGGACACGTCAATCAAACCCGTCCGGGATTGAAATGGTTGGGAATGACGGAAGTAACCAATAATATTCTCTCGCAATACATTTCCATCAAATGGGGCGTTCGTTCCCGTTTGAATGACGAAAACATGGGCGGAGGAAAAAATCGCTATCAGGTAGCTGTTGATGGAATTGTAACGGCGCAATTGCCTCACAATGAGCATGGCGATGTATTCTGCAAACTGGTTCCTTTCTGGCAATTGAAATTGTATATGATGGACGTCTTGGGCAAAACGGATTTCTACAAGGATGTGTATCAAAAAGTGCGTGTTAATCCCGACCCGAAGGCATCATCCAACGGCTCAACGCTGGATGGTATATGTCAATTGGAATTTGTAAAAATCGTTTGCGAGGTCGCCCAATTAGATATGACGCAATTTTTTATCGACTGGGGCTTCCTGCGTCCGGTGAATTTAACCGTGAATGATTACGCAACCAATCCGTTCATAGTGAAACAAGCGGATGTTGACGCCACCATCGCCGCCATCGCTGCGATGAATTTGCCTCAACCTCCGGTTCCGGCGGGCAAGCACATTTATGAAATCACTGACTCGAATTGGGCGGGTTTTAAGATTAACCCATTGAATTGAAGTAATTTATATCCGAAATTTACTTATGTGCGTTGATTACTCCAGCACCGGTTTAGGCTTTTCCTGTCCGGACTTGGGCGCTATTTTCGTGTTTTCCGGTTTCAGTTATCTTCAGGAACACATTCTGATTTGTTTTGAAGATAACAACCTCATTTTTACCTAATGCAAAGGACAAAACAAACACAGTAGCAATAAGCTCTGTTCATTCAAGGAGTTCCTGTAAAGTTCCATTGTGCATGTGCCTGAGATAAATAATTCACCAAAAAAGTAAATTTGTTCATTAAAAAAGCACGGACTGCCGGACTCGAACCGGCTCTGAGGGGTTGGAGTCCCCAGACAGTCCCGAAAACTGTTGTGCTAAACCCTTACACTAAGCCCGTAAATAAGAGCAGAATACCGGAATCGAACCGGCGCTGAAGATTGGATTCTTCAATCAAGATCTGAAGTCTTGCGTGCTACCACTACACTAATTCTGCATATAAAAGTTTGCAAATTTAAAGAAATTCTACAAATAATAAAAAAAAATCTTTATTTTTGTGCTTCGTAAATTTATATTTTCAAAATATCAGTTATTGAACAATGGCGCAAGTAAACGATTATACCCTGCTTCTTTTGAAATTAAAAATCAAAACTTCGACGAGCGAACTTAAAAAAGCGCTCACTCACAAAAGTTTTTATAAAGATGAACGTGGACAGCACAACAGCCGGTATGTATTTGCCGGAATGTATGCTTTTAAGGGATTAGTAGCCGAAATTCTCTATCATTATTTTCCCCTTGACGGTACGCAGTTGCAACATGCCTTGGGTAACCTTTTCAAACCCGAAATACTCGACCGAATTTTTGTATATTACGATCTGGACAAGTTGATCAGGCATGGAATAGAATTTGATGCCGCAAAACACCGACACATTTTTGTGTATGGATTTCTCGGCTATCTGTTTGCAAATGCGCCGGAAGAAATAAAAAAGGATTTTATTCAACAACATTTCCTGCTGCCCAATTCCCATTTGTTTACATTTGACGAGAAAAAACAGGATTTGGAAGCCCAATGCAATGTGCTGGCTCGAATGTTGTACCACAAAAATGTGCAAGTACGTATGCAGCAGACGACAGACAAACTTTGGCAAACTATCGTATCGCTCAACGAAACGTGCCTTGCCAATGAAACAAGTATAAGTTATCGTTATTCCAGAAAAAAAACATTGAAGAAAGCCCTGATTGTATTGTCGCAACAGGCGCAACAAGCCGACCATCTATCGGAAAATTACGAATTACACCAACAACTATTAGAAGAAAAGCGGATGCAAAAAACACAACAAGAAAAAGAAAAGAAATTAGCCGCATATAAAGAAAAAGAAGCGAAAAAACAGGCCAAAAGAAAAGAAGCGAAAGAAAAAATGGAAAATATGAAGCGTCTCCAGGATATAAAACGTAAACAAGCCAAATCCAATGCCAAGAAACGCAAGGAAGAAAAAGAACAACAAGAGGCTCGCTTTGCTGCTCAAATGGCAACTATGAGCGCTAACAAACGTCGGCATTTACAGGACAAACAAAAATAAATGGCAATGGCAATAACCACGCACCTCTTTATGCGAACCGTTTTATTTTTTATTTAACAATTATTTTCAACGTTTCCAACCTGCCGTCAGAGAGTATTATGTTGACAATATACATGCTTTTTGATAAATTTGAAACAGTAAGTTGGTCATTTCCACCAGCTTGTTCAGTTTTGAACAATCTGCCGGAAAGGTCGTAGAGTTTTATTTCACGAATCGGAACTCCGTAAAGGGTGAGATTCCCGCTGGAGATGTAATATTTTACTGTGGATTTATTCACAGTTTCTATTGAATTGACGGATGTAATACGAACTGTTCTGGTGGCTGTTTGGGTATTGCCTGCGACATCGGTTACGGTATAGGTAATCGTGTAATCTCCCATTGTTTCGGTATCAACACTACCTGTAATAACAATTTTGTTGGTGATATCACCGTCTTTGTTATCTATGGCTATTGCTCCCGGTTCTGTATAGGTTGTGCCTTGTTGCAAAATGTATGGATTATCGCCAAGTAAGGTTATTTCTGGTTTTTCCGTATCGGCTGCTTCGCTCACGATAACGGTTCTTGTTTTTTGTTCCGCTTGATTTCCTGCTGCATCCGCTACATTGTAATATTTGTAATAGGTGCCCGGAACATTGACATCAATGTTTCCGGTAATTTGAACATTGGCGGTGATGTTTCCGTCTTTATTGTCTGTTGCCGAATAACCCGGCTCTGTATAAACACCGCCCTGTTCTATGTACAAAGGATTGGCGCCGGAAAGGGTTATGACCGGCTTTTCCGTATCGGCTGCTTCGCTCACAATAACGG